>CAZIXJ010000048.1:9006-11677 GCA_964542835.1 uncultured Hyphomicrobiales bacterium | reverse complement strand
TCATATTCGGGTATGCATACTGCATCAGCCGAATTATTAAGTCTTTTTGCATTTTTATCAGGTCTGAAAATATTAATTTCTTTTCCGTTTACATCTCTGAATGCTTTAAGCCCTTCGAATATTGTCTGACCGTAATGCAATGTACACATAGCAGGCTCTACAGGCATTGGTGCGTAAGGTACAATTTCACCGTCCTGCCATTTTCCGTCTTTGTATTCTGCCATATAGACGTGGTCGGTTAAATAAACTCCAAATCCGGGATTATCCCAGTTGACATCATTAATCTTGGTTTTATCGCTTAATTTTACTTTAATATCAGGCATATTGCCTCCTTTTTAATTCGTTAGCCAATTGTAATTAATCAAAACTATCAAGTACTATACAGCCTAAAAGTGATAAACTGTATTAATATCTCTCGGTATTTCACTGAGAGAATTTATTTCTTCCTGAATTTCATCAGTAATTTTGCTGTATTTATCAAGTATTTCCCCGGCTCTTTCGTAGTCGCCGTCTCCCTGTATCTCAAGTATTTCTTTGGCAAGACCACCGGCTACATCAAAGAATGTAGAAAAATTAATATTGAATTTGCCGTTATCCTGTTTTACAACAGCTCCCTTTTCTCTTAAGTAATTAAGCTGTATCATATTGGCTCTGCCGTGAGCAGAATTATGTCCGAACCTGATACTTCGATACATACCGGCAAGATAAGTTGCAACTGACTGCTTGAGTTCATTATCATCAATTATACCGAGTTTATTTAGGAATTGATGATTATAAATACTTAAAATATCAGCTTTGGTTTCTTCTATCGGTGAATATCTTTCTTTCAGTGCTTTTCTTACAGGGGTTTCACTATCTGCTACGTATCTCATACCAAGTGAGTGAGAAATTTCGTGCAATGTTACGAATCTGGTAAAAGCTCTTGTATCTACCATGTTAGAAATACTTTCATCAAGAAGTACTTTGCCAATCGGAACTACAATTTTCTCAAATTTAGCTTCGATATGATTAATGTACATAGAATTTTTTCTGCCTTTTGCTTCAGCTACTTTTGGGTCGTTTGGAAGAGCTGCGGCAATAGTTTTTATTCCTTTCTGGCAGTCGCCACCGAAATAAACTACATCAACTGCTTGTATTACATTGCCCTCTTTGATTTCAGCAGATTTGTATTTATCTTCTACGGGAAGATTTTTCTGCAAATCATCCATATTACTCTTGAAAATAGCAATGTCTTTAGTTACGGCTTTGTTTTTAACCATAACTACTGCTTCATATGCAGTTTTGTAATTAAACATTTCATCTTCATAATTCTCGATAGGACCTATTACAATATCAATATCATTATTACTCAGGTCCATCCATGCCATATCCGACTTCAGATAATCATCAGTGCGAATTGCTTCTGCTCGAAGCATCAGGTAGTTTTTCAGAGAAGTGTTATCTGCATAGCTTGCCGCTTCCTCAATTTTTTCTGAAAGTTTAATTACCTGATTGTAATGCACGTGATATGGAATTGCTTTTAATATGCTGTCATTTTCTCTTACCACTACTGTATATTGGTTTTCCAGTGCTTGCTTCTTATCGGGATGATTTTCTAAAAATTCAAGAAATTCTTCTTTAGTCATATCCTGAGGATAGAAGCCACCACCTTTTGGTCTTACTTCAGGTCCTTCGCCTACGAATCTTTTGTTTCCGTGGATTACGTCGTATGGTCCGTAATTAATATTCACATATTCCAGCATATCTATTGCTTCCTGAGTGTCCTCCTTTTTCAGAGAATCTCGTACTTTGATAGCATCGTGAGCAGATTGGTGCCAGAATATTTCATCAGTTATTTTTCCTGCTTCTGTAAGAAGATGTATAAGCTTTTGCTGCCTTTCGGTATAGGCTGATAAGTCAGTTGTAATTTCAACCGGAGCATATGCTTCTATTCTTTCTTTTATCATTTTGTGATGCTCAGACATTTCCTGCTCTGCAATTTCCGCTTCTTCCTGTGTATTGCATGAAAAGAGCAATACCGCCAAAAAAATGTAAAAAATTTTCGCTTTCATAACTAATTTTATATTTGTTAAACAATCTAATATATCAATTTACAATCTATGTTTGTATTTCCCAAATTATTTTTTAAAAATCTTTAATTATTTTTTTTGCGATGATAAAAAAGAAATAATAAAAATCTATAACGTTTAACATAATTAGTTTTTTTATTAATTTATATTTTTGTAAATTAAAATTTGTAATTTGTAAAAATAATTCAAACACAATATGGCAACTTTTACAATAGAAAGTAACGGCAGATTAGAAAAGACTGCTTTGTATTTCAACGGAGAGCAAATTGGCGGCGTAAAGGAAATGTTCCTTAATCTTGATGAAGAAGGTACTTTCGATGCTATAATTCAGTACGAAGGGACTGATAAAAATATTCATAACAAGCATATTTTTAATGATTATCTTGAGCATCTTCAGATAGTAGAGCCTACATTTACTGAAGAGGAAGCGCAAAGCCTCAGAGCTTTTACAATAGAAAGTGACGGGGATATTGAAGATACAATGGTTTTTATTGATGATGAAGCTGAAGAAGGAATAGTAAGCGTTTTTATTCATATAAAAGCTGCCAATAATCCGAAAGGATTAAAAGCATTTTTTAATAAAAATAATGTTCCGGATCATC
>CAZIXJ010000048.1:0-8996 GCA_964542835.1 uncultured Hyphomicrobiales bacterium | reverse complement strand
AAAGCAGAAATTGTTTACAGAGAATTTGATGAAAGTTTAGTAACGGAGGATATATTCTAATGGAAAATTTAAAAAAATTTATTTTCGGATTAATTACGGGTGTTTTGGTATTTGCAACTGCAGAAGCGGATTTATTTGCAAAAGCACCTTCATTTAATTTCAGTTCTAATATTCTGAAAACTGATAATTTCTCATCATCTCCTTTTCAATTTATTGAAGCAAGGAGAGGAGGGAGCAGAAGTTTCGGAGGAAGCAGACGCAGCAGCAGTTCAAGGTCTTCACGCTCAAAAAGCAATACAAGAACGAGCAGAAGCAATCTTAAGCCTGCACCACCGGCTAAAAAGCCGAGCTTTGGGGGTACAAGAATGTCTTCATCAGCAGCTAAAGCAAAATACGGTACACCAAGGAAAACTTCTACAGTAACTTCTAAAAACAGTCTTGGCGAAAACGTAAATTACAGAGTAAATGATTATGGCGGATTCTCATCAGGGCTTATGATGGGCTATATGACCGGACAGATGACCTCTATGATGTGGATGGGTTCTCTCTTTTATACAAGACCCGCTTACGTTACCCGTGAAGATGGTGCTACATCGGTTTATCCCCCTTCATTTTCTTTTACAAGATTAATTATTTTCCTTCTTGTAATTTACATAGTTTACAGGATAATTAAGTCAATTATCGGCAAGAAAAAACCTGCAACATCTACCGGTGGTGGCTCTTTCGGATAATATGAAAAAGATTGAAATCTATACTGACGGTGGCAGCCTCGGAAATCCCGGACCGGGAGGTTACGGGGCTGTACTGATATATGGAGACAAACGCAAGGAAATTTCAGGTGGTTTCAGATATACTACAAATAACAGAATGGAATTGCTGGCAGTAATTAAGGCTCTCGAATCTATCAAATCAAAAGGAAATGCTGAAATTGAGATTTTCACTGATTCAAGATTGATTTTCGATGCTTTCAATAAAAAATGGATTTTTAACTGGGAAAGAAAAAGCTGGAAAAAGTCAGGTAATCAACCCGTTTTGAATGATGATTTGTGGAAACAGTTGCTGGAGCTATACAGAAAGCATAACCCTAAAATTAACTGGGTAAAAGCCCATTCTGGGATTGAAGAAAATGAAATATGTGATGCTCTGGTAAAAGATGCTGCAACCAATGATGCAGATGAAGCTGACAATAATTATGAGATTCTGAACGGATATTCTCCTGATAAAATCAAGACGAAACCTTTAAACAAAATTAAGATAGAAAATAACTCGAACAGTTTAATTATCACTGACAAATCGGGTAACAAAATTAAAATTGCAAATGAAGACATTTATGATTTTTTACTAAATATTAACCAATTTACAGAATAAAGTTATGAAACAGATTATTTCACTTATTGCGATTGTTATGCTCGTTGCAGCATGCAGCTCATCAAAGTCATCAGTAGATGATAACACAGTAAAAGACGGACCTTACGCCGGATATACAAAAGCTGAAGAAGGTCTTCTTTACAAAGACATTAAAGTAGGTAACGGTGCTGCTCCTGAGCAGGGACAGAAGGTTGTGGTTCACTATACCGGCACCCTCGAAGATGGAACAAAATTTGACAGTTCTGTGGATAGAAACAAGCCTTTTGAATTTAATTTCGGTACAGGCCAGGTAATTAAAGGCTGGGATATGGGGCTTGCCACTATGAAAACAGGCGGTAAAAGAATACTTGTAATTCCTCCTGATTTGGCTTATGGTAAAAGGTCAACAGGGAAAATTCCTGCAAACTCTACTTTGATTTTTGAAGTGGAACTTCTGGAAGTAAAATAACTAAAATGTATTAATAATGAGATTTGCACCAAAAAAAGATTTGTGGCTCAGCGCTTTAATATGGGCAGCTATAATTTTGCCGCTGCTTTTCCTTATATTAAGAGGTAATCCTACAATATTTGCAATAATAATTTTTACATTACCTGCAATATTACTGAGTTGGATTTGGTTCGGCACTTATTATGAGATTCAAAATGATGTAATCAAATACAGATTTGGTCCTTTTACTGATGAAGTATTTATTGATGATATTATCAGAATTCATATGCAACCGAAAGATTCACTAAATGCCGGAGCATTATCCACGGACAGGATTACAATTATTTATAATAAATCCAAAATGCTTACCATAGCTCCGTTGGATAAGAAAAAATTTATTGAAGAATTGAGAAAATTGAACAATAATTTTGAAATTGTGGAATAAATCTCCAATTTTATAAAAAAATAAACGTTAAATTTGGATATTAGTATTAATTAATAACTTGAAGATAATATGGCAACTGAATATTTACCTTTAATAATTATGATAATAGTAGGATTTATTACTGCTATTGCGTTTTTGTTTTTATCTGAATGGCTTGGTGCCAGAAGAGATACAAGCGAAAAACAAACTACATATGAAAGCGGTATGATACCGAGAGGTTCAGCACGGGACAGATTTTCAGTAAAATTTTATATGGTGGCTGTAAGTTTTATCATATTTGACATTGAAGTAGTTTTTATGTATCCGTGGGCTGTTCAGTTCGGTGCGTTAGGTATCACTGCTTTTTGGGCGATGTTTATTTTTATAGCTATACTTTTCGCCGGATATTATTATGAATTTAAAAAAGGTGGATTCGAATGGAATTAGAAAATAAATCAGGTAACGATCTATTCTTTACCACTTCGATAGAAAAAGTACTAAAATGGGCTCAAAAAAACTCTATGTGGCCCATGCCGCTTGGAATATCATGTTGTGCAATAGAGATGATGGCTTTCGCTTCTCCGAGATTTGATGTATCGAGATTCGGCTCGGAAGTAATGAGAATGACTCCGAGACAATCTGATTTGCTGCTGGTAGCCGGTACTGTAACTTACAAAATGGCTTGGGTAGTAAGAAAAATCTATGACCAGATGCCCGACCCCAAATGGGTAATGTCAATGGGAGTTTGTGCCTCTACCGGAGGTATGTTTAGAAGCTATTCCGTAGTGCAGGGGATTGATCAGTTCCTTCCTGTGGATGTTTATATTTCAGGTTGTCCTCCAAGACCCGAATCTGTAATAAAAGGGCTGATGTCTATTCAGGAAAAAGTGCAGAAAGTTCACAAAATGGATATTGCCAATTTCGGTAAAAACGTATCTGCTACTCCTGTACAGAAGCCGTTTGATTCTATTCATTCTTTTAATCCATTAAGAAATAAAGAATTAGTAAAATAGTTGTTATATTTAAAAATGATAAAAAGAAACCTTCCGAATACTTAATTCATTCGGAAGGTTTTTCTATTTGATAAATTCTATAATTACTATTTTACAAAAGGTAATTTTGTAATTACGGCAGGTGCTTTTCTGCCTCTTGCTTCAAGCTCTATTTCAGTACCTTCTTCTCTGAATTCTGTTTTTACATATCCCATACCAATTGGTTTATTCAGAGTAGGTGACAGATTGCCGCTTGTAACGTGTCCGATTTCTTCACCGTTTTTAATAATTTTATATCCCTTTCTTGGGATGAATCTTTCTGACTCTACTATAAACGGAACTAATCTGCGTTTTGGCTTTTCTTCTTTTACTTTCAGGATTACATCCTTAGCGTTGAAATCACCTTCCTTTTTTACTTTGGTAATCCAGCCGAGACCCGCTTCTATTGTATTTGTAGTTTCATCAATATCATTTCCGTAAAGGCAATAGCCCTTTTCGAGCCTTAAGGTATCTCTTGAGCCAAGCCCTACGGGTTCTATATCATATTTTTCGCCTGATTCAAAAATTGCATTCCATACTTTTGCGGCAATCTCTTTATCTCCTCTGAAATATAATTCATAGCCCAGCTCTCCTGTATATCCGGTTCTTGATATTATCATATCTACATCAGCAAGTTTGCCTTCTTTGAATGTATAGAATGGCATAGATTCCTCGCTCATATCAGTAGAAGTAAGAGGCTGTAATACATTTCGAGAATCCGGTCCCTGAATGGCAAGCAGATTAATATCATCTGAAGCATTTTTTAGTTCCACATCAAAATCTTCAGTATTTTTCATGCACCAGTCCCAGTCCTTTTCTATATTTGAACCATTTACTACGAGCATATAGAAGTCTTCACCAAGATTATACACCAGCATATCATCTACTATTCCACCATCTGTGTAGCACATAGCAGAGTACTGTACTTTTCCGTATGATAATTTTGAGGCATCGTTTACGCTGATTTTTTGAACGTATTTCAGTGCATCTTTGCCTTTTATTTCAAATTCTCCCATATGAGATACATCAAAAACTCCGACTTTTTCTCTTACTTGCTTCGTTTCATGAATAATACCTTTTTTATACTGTACAGGCATATCAAAACCAACGAAGTCAACCATTTTTGCTCCGAGCGACCTGTGAATTTCATTAAATCTTGTTGTTTTCATTATTTCCTCTCAAAATTCTTTAAATTGTAAAAAAAGTAAAGTCAAACTTGTAAATATTTTTTCATATTATCAAATTTTTTTGGTCCGATTCCTTTAATATTTTCAATTTCTTCTATTGTTTCAAATTTATTATTTTTTCTGTATTGAATGATTTTTAATGCAGTTTTTTCTCCGACGCCCGGTAATTTCATCAGTTCAAGCTTAGATGCATTATTCAGATTGATTTTTCCTTCGGGGAGTGATTTCTTTTGTGATTGTGCAAAAATCTGTTTTTCTTTGATTACTGTATCTTTTTCTTTTAATTCTTTGATTTCATTTCCTGCGATATCAGAGCCGGTGTAAGTTGTTTTCTTAGCTTCTGCCAGACTATCAAGAATATCATAGTATGATATACTGACTTTATCATTAATATTTTCCGAAGCAAAATAATACTTTTTAATAAACACACCTGCAATAAGCCCTGACAATAACAAAAGAGCAACCACTATTTCAGATGCAGTTGCTCCTGTTAAATTTTGTATCTTTATTATCAGATTATTCTTTTTCACTTTTTGTAACCACAAATATTAAAAGAATGCTTCTTTCACTTTTTCAAAGAAATCTTTATGCTTTTTAGTATCCTTTTTATTTGGATTGATATTTTCCATATCATTAAGTTCATCAAGTAATTCTTTTTCTCGTGAATTAAGTTTCGATGGTACGTGAACGTTTACAAGCACTACTATATCGCCTTTACCATATCCGTTCAATTCGGGTATTCCTTTGGCTCTCAGTTTTATTGCAGTACCCGGCTGAGTCCCCGGCTCGATATTTACGGTATCTTCGCCCTGAAGAGTAGGTATTGAAATTTCAGCGCCCAAAGCAGCCTGTGGATAGCTGATATAAAGATTATAAATCAGGTCGTTACCGTTTCTCGTAAAATGCTCATGTGGCTTTTCATCTATTACTACTATCAAGTCACCGGTAGGTCCGCCCTGCTTTCCTGCATGTCCTTTTTCACGGACAGGCATATAGTTGCCCGATTCCACGCCGGCGGGAATATTTACGGTTACGGTTTCCTCGCCTTGCTTTCTGCCTTCACCGTGGCATACTCCGCATTTTTCCTTAATAATTTGTCCGGTACCATTGCAGGAAGGGCATGTAGCGATATTCACAAACTGCCCGAACACGCTTCTGGAAACCTGCTTTATCTGTCCTGAACCATGGCAGGAGTTGCAAGTCTGCATACCTGTACCGGATTTGGCACCTGTACCGTTGCAAGCGTCGCATTGCATAAATCTTTTTACTTTTATTTTTTTCTCTACACCTGTAGCAATTTCTTCTAGTGTGAGCGGGAGTTTTATTTTCAAATCCGCACCGGGAGTTCCTTGCTGTCTTCGTTGCCTTCTGCCTGAGCCACCTCCGAAAAATTCATCGAAAACAGAGCCGCCTCCCATACCACCGAAAACATCTCCAAAATGAGAAAAAATATCATTTATGTTTGTATATTGGTGATAATCTTGTCCGCCTCTTAATCCTTCATGCCCAAATCTGTCATATCTTGCTCTTTTGTTGCTGTCACTTAAGACCTCATAAGCTTCGGAAGCTTCTTTAAACATGTTTTCGGCTTCCGGATTATCAGGATTTTTATCAGGATGATATTTAATGGCAACTTTTCTGTAAGCCGATTTTATCTGTGTATTATCTGCGTTTCTATCTATTCCGAGTATTTCGTAATAATCTCTTTTTGACATTTTTAATTTTATCTCATTTAATTTTACATTTTTATTTTTCAGGACCGGCTGAAGTAATCACTTTTGCATGTCTTAAAACTTTATCATTAAGCATATAGCCATTTTGAATTACCTGTATTATTTTTCCTTCTTCTACCTCTTCATGAGGTATATGCATCATTGCTTCATGAAAATCAACGTCAAATTCATCACCTTTTTCAATTTTCATAAGCTTTACGCCGGAATCAACAAATAATTTATCAGCTTTATTTTTAATCATTTCGAGCCCTTTTAGCAAAGAATCGAAATCTTTGGTAGTTTGAGAAGCATCAAATGCATTATTAATATCATCAAGCAATTCAAGCATTTTGAATAGCAACTTTTCACTGCCGAATTCGAGAAGTTCCTGCTTTTCGCGGATAGTTCGTTTTCTCATATTTTCAAATTCAGCAGCTTTACGCATTATCTGATTTCTCAGTTCTTCTTTCTCAGATTCTAATTTTGAAATTTGCTCAGTAAGAGCTACGATATCGTTATCTTCCGCTTCAGTTGATTCTTCAGCAATATCTTCAGATTCATTCATATCTTTAAATTCTTCCACTTCTCTATCCTCAATTTTTTCATTATGAATTCTTTTTGCTTGATTACCGTCATTTTTCAGATAAGTATCTTTAATATCCTTTTCTGTATTGGACGTAGTCCTCAATGGTTTTTTTCCGGACTTATCTTCCATTACATTTCTCCTGAATAATTTTATTATATTTTTATACCAAATATCTTTAGACGTATTTATTATAATAATTGTTTATTTAACTACTTACAAAAATATGAAATTTTGACCTTATAATAAAAAACTGCTTTTAGATATTGATGAAAACTGCAAATCAGGGTCCGCAAAAAATGTAGAGGCAGACCTGTGTGTCTGCCTGAAAAAGTAAACGCCCCTCACCCCAGCCCTCTCCCGTCACAAACAGCCGGTGGCTGATTTGAGGGAGAGGGAGTAAAGCCTTCAATTGCCACGAGTTTTAACTCGTGGTTCCGGCTGTACATTATTATAATGGCTTTAGCCAAAATATCCTCCCCGAGATAAATCTCGGGGCAATTCAAATTTTTCACTTTGTTTCAAAGCAAATAATATAATAAAGAATACAACGTATAATCAGATATGGAAAATCATTCAAAATATGACACCAATATTGCTTTTGCCCAAAAAACAGCAGAAGTCATTAAGGAAGTAGAACCTGATTCTGATGTATATTTGTTTGGTTCTCGTGCAAGAGGCGATAATAGCATTGATTCTGATTTTGATTTTTTTGTTTTGTTAGATGGTGAATTAAATTACAAAAGAAAAGAACATTTATTAAGTCATTTATATGAATATCAATTAAGTAATTTGACTTTCTTTGATGTAATTATAAAAAACAAAAATGCTCTTTCTGATAATACAGTTTTTTCAAGCAGCCCTCTGTACCAAAATATTAAAAATGATATGATTGAATTATGACAGATGAACAAAAGACAATTATAAAATACAGATTGGAGAAATCTGATAAGACATTCGCCGAAGCCGAAGTGCTTGCTTCCAATGATTTCTGCGAAACTGCCGTAAACAGATTATACTATTCATGTTTTTATGCTGTATTATCTTTGCTTTATTCTCATAATTTAAGTAGCCGAACTCACAAAGGAGCAAATGTATTGTTACAAAAGCATTTTGTTTCCACAGGCAAACTTTCAAAGGAATATGGAAGAACTTATTATGAACTTCTGAATCTTCGTCAGGAAGCTGATTATCAGGATTTCATCGAAATTGACAGGGAAGAGTACATTAATTTAAGAGCTAAGGCTAAAATTTTTCTGCAAAAGATTAAAGAATTGATACCTGAATAAATATCACTCATTCCCAAAAGTTTCACTTTGAACCCTCACCCCTGCCCTCTCCCAGAGGGAGAGGGAGTAAAACCCTCAATTGCCACGAGTTTTAACTCGTGGTTCAGGAGTGTGAAGTAGAGTAGTGTAATTTTAGAAAATTGACTTCTGTCATTTTAAAATTTTAATAAAATTTAATACGTCTTAAAATAAAAAATATAAGGAGTAAATTTGTGGACTGGAAATCACGTATAGAAATTAAGCAGGATAAATTAATGGGAAAACCTGTAATAAAAAACACCAGAATTCCCGTAGAATTAATTTTAGAAAAATTAGCAGATAATTATTCTTATTCTGATTTGCTAAGTGCTTATCCTAACATAACTCATGAAGATATTTCTGCCTGCCTGCTCTTTGCTTCCAATTCTGTAAAAAATGAGATTTACATCGAGTATGCATCCTGATTTTGATATATTGGCTGACGAAAACGTAGATGTAGAAATCATCAGTAAATTGAGAAGCCTCCGATTTAATGTCATTTCTGTTTTAGAATCTTACTCCGGGATTAATGACGAAGAAGTTTTGAGAATTGCCAATTTACACAAATCTGTTGTATTAACTGAAGATAAGGATTTTGGCGAATTAATATACCGGAAAAAAAGAGCAAATTATGGAATAATTCTCATAAGATTATCTAATTTATCAAGGGAAGAAAGGGTTGAATTGGTAATAAATATTTTGAAAATTAATTTTGAAAAATTAAAAATGAGTTTTTCAGTAATTTCTAATCAGGGACTACGTATAAAAAAACTATAATGTGAATTATTTTCTAAACATTAGTATTTTGTTACTAACCAGACCCCGAGATAAAGAGGCTGTATGAAAAGTCAATAAATGCTAATTCACTTTGACCTTCACTTGCCCCGAGTTTTAACTCGTGGTTCAGGCTGTACATTATTATAATGGCTTTAGCCAAAATCCTATCCCCGAGATAAA
>CAZIXJ010000047.1:0-11677 GCA_964542835.1 uncultured Hyphomicrobiales bacterium | reverse complement strand
ATTAATCTCGGTATTGGATTTCAGATACAGGATGATTTGCTGGATATATCTGCCGACCAGGATATATTCGGCAAAAAGATAGGGCAGGATATTATCGAAGGCAAAAAGACTTATCTGATAGTAAGAGCAAGAGAAAAATCCACTTCAGAAGAGGATATTGAATTGCTTGATAAATTCTTTGAAAATGACGGACTTTCTGAAGAATATATCCCAAAGATGAAATCTCTATTCGATAAAAACGGTATTCTGAAAGAAGCTGAAAACAAATCTGCTTTTTATTTCAATAAAGCAAAAGAATCTCTCAAATCGCTTGAAAACAATGATTATACTCAAATGCTTGAATGGCTGTTAAATAAATTAAATAAAAGAGTTTATTAAAATGATTGTTCTTACAAAGCTCGATGGTTCTGAATTAACAGTTAATTGCGATTTGATAGAAAGCATAGATACTGCTCACGATTCTACGATTACGATGATTAGCGGAAAAAAAATAATCGTAAAAGAAGACTATCAGAATATTATTTCAAAAACCATCGAATACAAAAGGCAATGCTTCAGGGATGTAAATATTATTAATCAGGAAAATAAACAGATGAATTCTGATGAGTTCAGAACGTAATACTAATTTATACCTTAATTCCAATAAGGGCGCATTCAGAATATTGCATTTGCGATATTTGTTTTTTATGATTTTGGTATTGCCTGCTGTTACCGCTTCACAGACTAATGATGAAACGCTTAAATTTAGTATAAATAAAAACATAAACACTTATAAATTCAGAAATACATATCTGAACCAAATGGATTTTAAATTCGGCAGTTTTATTATCGACCAGAATTATTCTGGCACTGCACTTACAGGGCAGACTAATTCAACAAGAGAAGAAGAAGTGCTGAAAATCAATTTTTTTACAGGATTATATGATAACTTCCATTATTCCACAAATCAGAATTTTCTGTTATACTCAAATCCGAAAGCTGCCGATAATAATGAACTTTTGAGATTAAGCAGTACTCACGGACTAAAATATCTTAATTCATTTCTGGCAATAGATATGCTTGGTGGCATAGAGTATAACAGGCAGTTTGGTATTAGTGAAACGGGATATTTGCTCGAGCCTTCACTGGAATTGTATAATTTTAATTACGAAGGATATAATCTGAATTCCACTTTCGATTCGGAATTTCTGCAATTACAGGACGAAAGAAAAGACCATAAATATGATTTGATGATAGGAGTAAACAAAAATTTCAATAAAAACGACTATTTACAGTTCCTTTTTGCAAATGACTATCACAACAGAGATATTCTTACACGCCTTCGCGGGCAAAGCACTGACAATACTGAATCTCCCGCCGTAGAAAATATATTCGATGACAAATACAACATTAACTTTAATCTCGGATTTGAAGTATTTGAAGATTTCAATACAAATCTCAGGCTAAATTATTCAGACATATCCGCAGACCGCTATTACAAAAACGGCATCCCTCAGATACCTTCATCTTTAATCAAAAAAACTTACAACGAAAACGGAACAAATCTGATAATTGATACCGAGTACCAAACTGAAAGTTTTTACCAGAAAACGGGCGCAGAATACCGCATAAGAAGAGAAAGGAATAACGTTTCCGAAACAGGCGATATCGCTCCGTCTGATTTAGAAAGGCTCCAGGATATTGAAAAGCAGAGAGATAATAATTCCGAGAGAACAAGGCTATACTCCTTTTCCGAGCTTAAACTACCCAACAGAATTAATCTGTTTTTTAATTACTCAGCATCCATCTATCGCTACAATACTTCAAGCGACAGGAATAATGACGACCGAGATTTATCTTCTTTTTATATCGAAACCGGCGTAGGACATAAATTCTCGCATTTGCTGAAAGGAAAGATTTCATTCAAATATGATGATTCACATATAGTGTTTCTGAAATCAGCACGCAGCGGCTCGAATTACAGAAATTTATCCTATTCTCTCAAACCCGAAATAATTTATAAAAATAAAAATCTTACTCTACGCCCACAGTTGCGGCTGCTGGCTAATTATACAATCTATGATTATGAAGAAATATCATCAGGTGTGCGAAGCTTTTCATTCCGTCAGATATCCTATACAGATTCGATTTACTACAATCTATCGGATAATATTGGACTTTATTCGCGGATAGTTCTGAAATATTATGAAAGAGGCATTTTGTTCTGGGAAGATTTTTCGGAAAGCCCTGAATTGAGCAGTAATGAAAATTTTATCAAGGTTGTTGCGTTTGTTAATGAAATAAGTGAGGCTTTTAGTGGTCTTAATATCGGAGTTGGATTTCGGTATTACTCACTCAAGCAGGAAGGACTGAGACAGACAAATACAGGAAGTAATTTTGACCGTATAAGCTACGGTCCCGAAACAATAATTGAACTGAATTTTATATCAGGCACTCAACTGGTATTTAACGGTTGGTATGAGTATCAGTATTCTGACAATAAATTTATCAGAGGGATGCCAAATTTTTATTTACAGACTAGAGTAGAAATTTGAAATGACGACAACAGTAAAAAATATCAAGCTGCCAAGCAATAAAAAATCCGTGAGAAATCTGGAGCCATTGCTTGCTGAAATCAGAAAAAAGCACAATATAGAAGAAGAGAAATTCTATAATGTAATGATAGCAGTTACTGAAGCCGTAAATAATGCTATTATTCACGGTAATAAGCTTTGCAAAGATAAAGAAGTGCTGTTCCGTATTCACGCTGATGAAAACAAAGTAACCATTACAGTACAGGATGAAGGCGAAGGATTTGACCCCGAATCTGTAGATAATTGCCTGATACCCGAAAATCTTTTAAAAGACGGCGGACGCGGAGTATTTCTTATAAAAGAGCTTATGGATGAAGTGAATATAACAGATACCGGCAATGGCACAAAAATTCAGATGGTATTCCACCTTAACAAATAAAATGTTTTACAATACTAAATAATCATTTCATCTGTCTCATTACTTATTTATTAACAATCATACTAATTCTATGGATACAAATAAAGTTATGCCCGAAGAATATAATACCGTAAGCGAACTGCTCGAATTTCTCTACGGAAAATACGGCAATTCGCGAACTGCCTTTTACTACAAAGAAGAAGATAAGTTTCAGGAAATTAATCATTATGAATTACGCAAAAAAGTAATAAATATCAGCCTTGCTTTTATGGAACTGGGTATTCACAAAGGAGACAGGGTAGGAATTGTATCTGAAAACCGAATTGAATGGATTATTTCCGATCTTGCTCTTGCTTCTCTGGGAGCTATCAGTGTACCTGTATTCCCTATTCTCACATCCAAGCAGGAGGAATATGTATTTGATGACTGCGGTGCGGCAGCTATTATAGTATCGAATAAATACCAACTCAACAAAGTGCTGGAATTTAAAGAAAAAGTTCGCTCACTGCGGCATATAATAGTAATGGATAAAAAATTTGATGAAAATACCGATAATCAGGATAATCTTTTCGTTAAATCATTTCATAGCTGTGCAGCTAAAGTTGAAGGGATGAAAGATGAAAAGAAAAGAGAAGAGATTTATCTGAAAAATATAAAAAGGATAAATGATGATGATTTGCTTACTATTATTTACACAAGCGGTACTACAGGAAATCCAAAAGGAGTGATGCTCACTCACAGGAATATCCTCTCTAATGTAAAAGGTGCTAAAAAAGTGCTTACCGACCTTGAAAATCACAAAGCGATCTCTTATCTTCCTCTCTGCCACACTTACGAAAGAATGGCCGGCTATTATACATTATTTTCATCAGGTACTCCTATTGCATTTGCAGAGTCGGTAGATGCAGTGGGCGGGAATATTCAGGAAATAAAGCCTACTCTTATTTCTACTGTTCCCAAGCTGCTGGAAACCATCAGAAATAAAATATTCCTCGCTATGGACAGAGAAAAACCTTCTAAAAGAAAAGTCTTTTACAAGGCATTAGAAGTAGGTAAAAAATACGTACAATCCAAAATGGAAGGAAAAGACCCATTCTTCCTGAGATTGAAATATAATTTTTATGACAATCTGGTATTTTCTAAAATACGGCAGCGACTGGGTGGCAATATGAAACTGTTCATATCCGGAGGTGCTGCACTTATGGAAGATGTTCAGGAATTTTTTATGATAATTGGAGTGGAAGTCTTGCAGGGGTATGGCCTTACAGAAGCCTCACCCGTAATTTCACTGAACAGACCCGATAACGTTGAGCTTGGTTCAATAGGTATGCCACTTCCCAATATTGAAGTAAAATTAGCGAAGGACGGAGAGATACTTGCAAAAGGACCTAATGTAATGGTAGGATACTGGAATGATGAAATTGCCACAAAAGACACTATAGATGAGGAAGGGTGGCTCCATACGGGTGATATCGGAGTTCTAACCAATAAAGGCAACCTAAAAATCACGGACAGAAAAAAGAACATCTTTGTAAGCAGCGGTGGAAAAAACATAGCTCCGCAGCCGATAGAAAATCTGCTTGCTCAGAGCAGATATATTGACCACGTAGTGCTTATCGGTGATAATCGGGATTACGTAACAGCACTTCTTACTCTCGAATGGGAACAGGTAAAAATACTCGCAACTGAATTTGACATTAAATATGAAGATGAGCAGCAACTAATAATCAACAAAAAAATTATGCAGCATATAAAAAGCGATATTGATTTTTATCAAAAAGACCTCGCCAAATTTGAAAGAGTTAGAAGATTTCAAATATTATCACAGCCGTTTTCAGTGGAGAATGGTGAACTAAGTCCGAAAATGTCTCTCAAACGGCACGTAATCGAGAAGAAATATCAGAATCTGATTGATGAAATGTATAAAAAATAAAATAAAATTCACTTTTTTTAGTTTGCTCTAATATAACGTAAATATTATTGTTAATTTTAATAAGGTGGATTTATGATAAAGCTATTCACAATTATGTGTTTTGCTTCTATAAATATTCTTTTTTCACAGCCCTCAATTACTGAAGCTAATTTGCCTGAATTGGGAACCAAAGGTACATTTGTAATTTATGAGGAGCAGGATTTTGAGCCGGGCAGTGCCGGCGCCTCACAGGTATGGGATTTCAGCGATATTCAGCTCTCTTCCGACCAGTCAAACTCTCGTACTCTTGAATTTGTAAATCCTTCAGATGGATATAATACCGAAGATTTCCCATCTGCAGAACTATCAGAAAAGTCAGATTCGGCTTATACATATTACAAAATTGAAGATGGAAATCTGCTGAGACTTGGAACGGGATTCGGTGAAGGCATTGAAAAGCTGACTGATTTGCAGACCTTAATTGTTACTCCTTATAATTATGGAGATACTCACTCGGATGAATACGAAGGGACTATTGACGTAAC
This sequence comes from uncultured Hyphomicrobiales bacterium, assembly GCA_964542835.1. Classification (GTDB taxonomy): domain Bacteria; phylum Bacteroidota; class Ignavibacteria; order Kapaibacteriales; family UBA2268; genus CAZIXJ01. The sequence goes on along the minus strand of CAZIXJ010000047.1, from coordinate 6,289 downwards.
AATTCAAGGAAATGAAATGCAAATGGAAAGAAACGGAATAATAGAAGCCGAAGCAGACGGTTATGGTACTTTAATTATAGGTGAACGTAAATATAATAATGTATTAAGATTAAAAATTACTCAGACAATAAAAGATTCTCTGCCACCACCTATGCCCGGAGTACCCGGCGGCTCTACTACAACTGATATTACTACTTATACGTGGATGCTGCAGGGAGAATATTATCCCGTACTTACTTATACGGAAGGTACGAGCATTACTAAATCTCCGATGCAGGATTTTACGACAGAAATCAGCAATCTCGAAGGCGTAAGTTATGATGCTGAACAACCTTCTCTCTTACCTCCGCAACCGGCAGTTCCTGAAAACAATGCGGAAAATGTGGAATTACCTGTCAAATTTGAATGGAATGATGCTGAAGCAGGAATTGTTGATGGAAACGATATATTAATGCAAGCTGATGAATATATGCTTGAATTATCTCAGGACATGAGTTTTGATGGTGAAGTGATGGTATTTCTAACTCCGGACCCATATAAAACAGTTGATGACCTACAAAATTCCACTACATATTACTGGAGATTAAAAGCATTTGCCGGCGAAGAAGTATCAGAATGGTCTGATATCTGGAAGTTTACTACAGCAGATGAATCACAGGATTTGGAAGCACCTGTATTGCTGTTGCCTGAAAACAATGCTGAAAGCGTAAGTGTTTTACCTGCATTTGAATGGAGTGATTCTGAGATAGCTGATGAATGGGAAATCGTAATAGATGACAACCCACAATTCGCAATGCCTAAGTTAGACGTAAAAATAAGTGAAAATACATTTATACCAGATGCAGAGCTGGATTATAATACCACTTATTTCTGGAAAGTAAGAGCATTTGCCGGCGATGACGAATCGGAATGGTCAGAAACTTTTACTTTTACAACTGAAGAAGGCGAATCCAACATACCTGAAGCTCCTCAGCTTTCGCAGCCTGAAGAGTTTGCAATGGATGTATCTGTTACCCCTACATTTGAATGGGATATTGAAGAAAAAGCAACAAGATGGAATATCATAATATCTGACAATTCTGCATTACAAACAATTATCGCAGATGAAGAAATTTATGAAAACACTTATGCTCTTACTACAGAACTTGAAAGCGAAACAATTTATTACTGGGCAGTAAGAGCCGGGAATGAAACAGATTGGGGCGAGTTCAGTTCTGTATGGTCTTTTACAACGGAAGATGCAAATTCAGTATTTTTTGATAATGAATCTTACATTATCAAAATAATGCCGAATCCTGCTCAGGATTATATCCTTCTGAATTTCAAATCAGATATTGGGAACATTGCTACTGCAGATATAATTGATATAAACGGTAATATTATTCAAAACATTTCTGAAAACAGTATTTCAAATAAAAGAATAGATGTTTCAGGTTTTGCAGCCGGTAAATATTTTATCAGAATTTCAGGAAATAAGAATTACGTTATTCCTTTTGTAAAAGAATAGTAAATTTTAATTATTCACAAAAAAACCTTCCGAAAAATTGAATTTTCGGAAGGTTTTTGTATTATTTGTATTAATAATATTTTATCTGATAATACTGAAGTTTTTATGTACCGGAATTCCGTTCACTTCTATTATCAGATAATAGCTGCCTTGCGGCATATCTGAAATGTTTATGTTCAGTGTATTGTTGCCCGCAAAAATATTATCTGTATTGATATTCCTGTATGTTCTTCCTGTTGCATCTATGATATATATCTTCATTCCCGCAGATTTTAATACGTTAAGCTCGAGATTGATTAGATCGGATGACGGATTTGGATAAAGAGCAAAATCAAGTGATAAATAATCTCTTACGGAAGATTCAGGTTCGGTAGTGAATGACCATATTTCAGACCAGTCTGACGATTCATCTGCATAGATTGCTTTTACTCTCCAGTAATAAGTCATATCATATTCACCGAGTTCTGCCTGATAACTGTTATCAGTAACGTCATCATTGCTTATTACGAGGTCGTCAAAGTTCTCATCTTTGGCAATTTGTATCTGATAAGCAATTGCTTCATTATCCTGCGTCCATCTGAAAGTTTCATTAAGTACTATATCTTCGGCACCGTTGTCAGGATAAATAAGAACAGGAGTATTGCCTTTAGTTTTGAAAGCCCATATTTCAGACCATTCGGTTGCTCCGTTTTCGCTGTATGCTCTTACTCTCCAGAAATACCATGTTTCGGGTTCGAGCATATCAATTTCTCTTGTTACATCATAAATTGAATCCTGAGAGAAAAAGAGGTCATCGAAGTTTTCATCTTTTGCAATCTGCAACTGATAATACTCTGCTCCTTCTACTGCAAACCAAAGCATATTTGGTTGTAGAGTAATATTTTCGGAGCTGTCTGCAGGCATTCTGAGCTGCGGTCTTGTAAGCACAGTAGCAAAACTCCATACTGCAGACCATTGTGATTGATGAGTTTCATCATAAGCCATTACTTTCCAGTAATAAACGCTGTTATTTTGCAGATTTGTAAGGTTGAATGCAGTTTCCGTCAAATCTTCTGTATCTTCAATAATATCAGTAAAATCAGAATCACGTGCTACCATCAGATGATAATTTCCAAGTTCAGGATGATTTTCCCATTCAAGAGTAATATCAAGAGGAAGGCTCTCGGCACCGTCTTCAGGAGATACAAGCACAACCGGGTTCAGCAAAGTAGAAAATCTATTGTATTCGGAATATATTATTTCATTGCATTCCGTAACGATGCCGATTCTCCACTGATAGGTCATACTATAATCGAGGCTGTCAGATACAAATGTGGAATCGGAAATTACAGCTGCGGAATCAATAATATTGTCTTCCATGCCAATTATTTCTACAAATGCATAGTTATATAATTCAGAAGAATAATCTGTTTTAAATCTGAATGTATCAGTAATATCCACATTCAGCTCTTCGTGAGCAGGATATATAAGTTCAGGTTCATTTAAAACTGTTCTGAATCTTCTTACTTCCGACCATGCACTTTGTGTGTCTTCGCTTATAGCTTTTATTCTCCAGTAATATTCAGTGTATCCTGAAAGTTCGGGAGTGGTGTAATTTGTTACTGCAACTGTATCTTCCACTATCATATTTGCAAAGTTAGCAGAATCACTCAAATGTACAATGTAATGCTCTGCACCGTCAGTTTCGAACCAGCTAAGCTCTGCAATTCTGCTTACGCACAGTGAATCATTAGCCGGGTATTCCAGCATTGGTGACTGAAGAGTAGTTTTGAATGTGCCTTCAGTCCAGTCGCTGTAAGCATCGTGAGTTTTGGAGCGAATTCTGAAATAATAAGTTACGTTATGCTCAAGAGTATCAAACACAACGTAGGAAGTGTCGCTTAATACTACATTAGCTACTCTGATAGAATAATTAGGCTTGTTTGAAATTTCAATTTCATACATTTCTGCTTTCAGCGCAGTCTCCCATTTTATTTCCGGATTCATATCAGAAAGGAATTCTCCGTCGAGAGGAGAAACTATTTCCGGTTTATGTATGGAGTGCGGATTAAATGCTTTATAAAGCATATTGGAATAAGCATAAATATCGCCCTGATTACTTTGGTTTACATCTAAAAATCCAGACTGTGTAATGCTCTGGTCTGCTCTTATCCATTCGCCGTCGATGGGGTCGTCGGTATAATATATCAAAGTATATTTGAAAGGCTGCCCTCTGTTTGCAGTTAGTTTCACATATATCCTATCCTGCGGAGTTACGAAAATATCAAGGAATCTTTCCTGCTCTTTGTCTTCTACATCAAATGTAATATCAGTCCATGTACTTCCGAAATTTTCTGAATAAAATATTCCTTCAGTGGATAATACGTAAAGATTATCGTCATAATCATAATACAATTTTTCCGGCATTCCTGAATAGCCTGAAATTTCACGCCATGTATCACCTTTGTCGTCTGTTCTGGAGAAAGTACCTTTCTGGTCGGCATATGTTATCCCGCCAAGCCCGTCAGCTACAATACTGTTGATTGGGTCTTCGAGTGTAACAAGTCTGTGTTTCTGTCCGTTTTCTATGTAATCAATTCCCTGCCAGCTTGTTGGGTTTGGGTTTTCAGCCTGATTAACTTTAAGCCATGCAATATATAAAGTGTTATCCGAACCGACTGACATATCAGCAATAATAGTATCGTTATATCCGAATGCCGAGAAATCACCACCGCCGTTAAATGACCTGAAAAGTCCGTTTCCTGCACCAAGATACATAATTCCTGCTGAATCTCTTACGATTAATTCACCTGAAGAGGGCAGATCACCTTTTTTTGTCCACGTATATCCGTAATCATCACTCCAGAAGAGTTCGTTGTCTGCAGCGAGATAAGTATTCTCTCCGTCAAAAGGATACACATATGCAGATTTGTCATCAACAATATTGTCAATTTTATCCCAATCTAAACCGCCATTCTCACTTTTATATAATTCATTATTAACAGATGCCGCAAAGATAGTTCCGGATGAATTTACAGCCATATCCGTAATTCCGTCTGTTCTAACTCCTGTCCAGAACCAATGGTTCCAGGTAAATCTGTCATATTTAAAAATACCGTGATTTCTAGTACCTACTACAGGTTCGTTCATACTGTTCATTACTACACAGGTAAAATTATAATCAGGCAGAGGCATAGCTTCACTTACAAATTCACTTCTCATAAGAGAATCAAATTCAGAATAGCTGACACCGGAATTAACCGAATACAAAAGCCCTCTTCCGTTTGATGCGGCAAGGATTTCTCCCTGAGAATTGAAAGTAAAATCATTTATATAATAATTTGTCATTCCGGTTCTTTCCCATTTCCAGGTATTGCCGGAATCTCTCGTCATATATGTAGCACCACCGTATGTGCCGGCAGTGATAAAGCCCGTAGCTTCAAATTCACCGATAGTGTGTACATCTCTGAAATCAAAACCTTTGTTTGATTCAATCCATGTTTCACCATTATCTTCAGTGAAAAACATCCCTGAGCCGTAAGTTCCTACGAACACTCTTGAGTCATTCAATACTTTTATTGCAGTTGTATTGAGATTGGCAATTCCTTCATTTTTCTCTGTCCATGAAAGACCGTCGGCAGAGTAATAAACACCGCCTCCAAAAGTAGAGGCAAAAACTTCTCCATTATCAGTGAAATCAAATTCGGTTACGTATTTATTGCCAAGTCCGCTGTTTACCGAAGTCCATGTAGTTCCGTTATCAGAGGAACGCATAATTCCCTGTCCCCAGATACCGAGATAGATATTATCATTGTCATCAATTCCGATTACATTTTCGCTGCCTGAAGGAGGTGCTTTAAGTAATCCGAAATGGTCCTGTGCATTAATGTTTTGATTTAAAATTAAAAGAAAAAACATTAACAATCCAAGATGTACTGTTAGCTTCATAACTGCTCCATAAATTAAAATTATTTTAAAATACTTTATAAATCATTTTATTGTAATTGCTTACGAACACGATTATGTTTGTAACGAATTTTTTATTAATTATTCAACAATTAATATAACACATTTAATTGATTTTTGTTTCAATTTTTTTGGTGGTTTTATGTGGATAGAAGTTTTTAAAGCCGGTAAACACAAGTCGGCAAACGGAGTATCAAAAGAATTTACTTCTGATGATATAAGAAATATTGAGTTGAAGTATAATCAGTCAGTCGCATCTGATGAATCAAGCGAGGCTCCTCTCGTAAAAGGTCATCCGGCTGATAACGACCCTGCTTTCGGCTGGATAGAAAGGCTTGCAAGAAAAGGAGATAAATTGCTCGCAAAGATTAAAAATCCTGATAAATCAATTATCAGTGAAATCAAAGATAAAAAATTCAGGAAAGTATCTGTGGCTCTGTATCCTGATATGATGCTCAGGCACGTAGGATTGCTGGGAGCATCCGCTCCTGCAGTAAAAGGCCTGAAGCCGGTGAGTTTTGCTGATAATACGGAATATAGTGAGTTTGCAAATGAATCTTACTCATATATCAAAGACAATTCTGAACTTAATGATGAAATTGAAAAGCTGCGAAATGAAAATGAAAAGTTGAAGCAGAAAATCAATCTTGCAGAAAAGAAATCAAGAATTGAAAAATTTAATGAATATGCTGATAATCTTAACAATCAAGGCATTTTTATTTCACCTGCAAACAAAGGACGGCTGATTGATATATTTGAGCAGCTCCATTTGCATTCCGGTGAAAAAGCAGATGAAATTGAGACTAATCTGAAAGAATTTATCGAAAACATTGATTC
>CAZIXJ010000046.1:0-11687 GCA_964542835.1 uncultured Hyphomicrobiales bacterium | reverse complement strand
ATGCTAGAAAATCCACATCAAGCTGCTGCACATCTACCTGCATATGCTGAATAGATTGCGAAGCATCAATTAATACATACATTCCATTTTCATGAGCTTTTTCAATGTATTTTTTAATGTCATTCACAGTACCGAGAGAATTGGATACATGGGTGAGAGCAAGAATTTTTGAATTCTCATTAAGCAAATCAAGAAAAGCATTATAATCCAAATCTGCATTTTCATCTATAGGAATTACTTTTAGTTTACATCCTTTTTCTTTGCACAGCATTTGCCATGGTACAATATTGGCGTGATGCTCCATCTCTGAAATAATTATTTCATCACCTTCAGAAATAAACTCTTTACCTAATGACTGAGCAACAAGATTAATTGAGTCAGTAGCTCCTGAAGTAAAAATTATTTCATTTGTGGAGGCTGCATTGATAAAGTTATGTACGGTTTTTCTTGCATCTTCAAATTCATCGGTAGCCATCTGACTCAGTTTATGAACTCCTCTGTGAATATTGGAATTGGAATGAGTGTAAAAATGCGTAATTTTATCAATTACACATTTGGGCTTTTGAGTAGTCGCTGCATTATCAAGATAAATAAGCGGTTTGCCATAGACCTTTTCATTCAAAATGGGAAAATCCATTTTGTATGCCGAGACATCAAAAACATCAAAAATCTTTTCAGTATTATTCATTATCTGAGTCATAATAAATCCTAATGAATATCAAGTATATCATTTATTTTATTTTCTACAATTTCTCTCACTTTATCAATTTTTATATGACTTAGAATATCTCCTGCAAATGCATTGAGTAGCATATTTCTTGCTGTTTCAGGCTCTATTCCTCTTGAAATCAAATAGAATAATTGCTCTTCATCGAGAGAACCTGATGTAGCACCATGACTGCACTTTACGTCATCAGCATAAATTTCAAGTTCGGGCTTTGTATTGATAGTTGCATCATCAGAAAGAAGAATATTCATATTGGACTGATAAGCATTAATTCTCTGAGCATCCTGCCTTACGAGTATTTTTCCGTTGAAAATACCTGTGCCTCTGTCTTTTAAAATACCTTTGTATTTTTCATTGGAAGTACAATCGGCAGTTGCGTGATCCACAAGGGTATGATTATCTATCATATTTTGGTCTTTTGCATAGAAGAAACCATAATAATTTGTTTCGCAGTTTTTGCCGTTTTGCTGAGCCTGAATGTCATTTCTTATGAATTTTCCGCTTAAAGAAATTGTAGTTTTGTTAAATACGGAATCTTCATCCTGAATAGCTTTGGTAGCAGAGAAGAAATATGAATTTTCGTTGAAATCCTGAATTTTGTAATAATCAATATTAGAATTTGCTTCAATTTTTATTTCGTTTACTGCATTGGTTAATCCTTTGTTTTCACCAAGCAAATAATTGGATTCCAAAATATTCAGTTCGCTGCTTTTGCCCACGTGAATTAATTTCCTTGAATTTACGAAGACATCTTTTTCTCGTGCATCAGTGATATTTAATATATGCAATGGCTTTTCCGCTGCATAATTATTTTCAATTTTTATATATAGTCCATTTTGGGTGAATGCTGTATTTATATCTGCAAACGGATGATTTTTGAAATCGGCAATCTGACCGAAATAATTCTGCACAAACTCATCATCAAATGACTCATTGATATTCTGAATTTTAATATAATCTTTATCAATTATTTTTGAATATTTTTCACTGAAATTGCCATTGATTAGTACAATCAAATCAGCATCCAGATGCTCATAATCAAGACTGTCAATTAAGCCATCAGGCAAATCTGTATCTTTTCTTTCAGGCAGAAAATCAAAATCAACAGTTCTTAAAAAAGACAAATGATTATATTTCCAGTTTTCCACTTTTTGATTTGGAAATCCATTCAGCACAAATCTATCGAAGGCAGATTTTCTGATGCTATGAATAAGAGATTTTTTTTCGCCGTTAAGCCTGCTTTCAAATCTGTTAAAATTATCAACTATTTTGCTTTTTAAATCTTTATTTGTTGTAGTACTCATTGCTTACCTTTTGGATTATTATTTCTAATTAAGCTACCTGTTCGTTTTTTAGCCATTCGTATCCGTGCTTTTCCAGTTCCAGAGCTAACTCTTTTCCACCTGATTTTACGATTTTTCCTTTGTATAATACGTGTACATAATCAGGCACAATGTAATTAAGCAATCTCTGATAGTGAGTAATTACAAGATAAGAATTATTTTCATTTCTTAACTTATTCACGCCTTCTGCTACAATTTGCAGTGCATCAATATCAAGTCCGGAGTCAGTTTCATCTAAAATTCCTAATTTTGGTTCGAGCATTGCCATCTGAAAAATTTCATTTCTTTTCTTTTCACCGCCGGAGAATCCTTCATTAACTGAACGCTTCATAAAACTGTCGTCAATTTCCACAAGTTTTGCTTTTTCTCTCATTAATTTTAGGAATGTAGCGGCATCCATAGGTTCCTGATTTTTATGCTTTCTAATTTGATTAATAGCAGTTTTTACAAAATTAGCATTCGATACACCCGGGACTTCCACAGGATATTGAAAAGCAAGAAAAACACCTGCTACTGCTCGTTCATGAGGCTCCATTTCAAGTAAATCTTCACCCATAAATTCAACAGAACCTTCTGTTACTTCAAATTCATCTTTTCCTGCAATTACAGAAGCAAGTGTACTTTTCCCTGAGCCATTAGGACCCATAATAGCATGAATCTCTCCTGCATTAATTTCAAGGTCGAGACCGTGTAAAATCTCTTTTCCGTCAATATTTGCGTGTAAATTTTTTATTTTCAGTAAATTCATTTTAAAATCCAGTTTTATTTCAACAATTATTATTATTATCTTTTTTTATGGACACTGAGCGGAGCCGAAGTGCCATCAAACCTCATTGGACACTGAGCGGAGTCGAAGTGTCCAAATACCATTTTGATTTCAAAAAGCCCCTCACCCCTTAAATTTGCCAGTGGTTAATTTAAGGCTCTCCCAATGGGAGAGGAAGTAAGCAGAGCCGAAGTGCCATCAAACCTCATCGGACACTGAGCGGAGCCGAAGTGTCCAAATACCATTTTCAATTTAAAAGAACCCAAACCCCCAATCTCGCAATGGGAGAGAGTGCAATATATCAACATTTACCCAACACTTCCTTCCAGACTGATTGCAAGCAATTTCTGAGCTTCCACGGCAAACTCCATTGGTAATTTATTCAGAACTTCTTTTGCATATCCGTTTACGATTAGTGCAACTGCTTCTTCCTCTTCAATCCCTCTTTGCTGCATATAGAATATAATATCATCTGATATTTTGGAAGTAGTCGCTTCATGCTCTACCGTAGCTGATTTATTACTTGTTTCGATGTAAGGAAAAGTATGCGCCCCGCATTGGTCTCCAATTAACAGAGAATCACACTGAGAGAAATTTCTTGCATTAACGGCTTTTTTATTAATTTTCACAAGTCCTCTGTAACTGTTGTCGCTTCTTCCTGCTGAAATCCCTTTTGATACAATCCTGCTTTTTGTATTCTTGCCGAGATGAATCATTTTAGTGCCTGTATCAGCCTGCTGATAATTATTTGTCATAGCGACTGAATAAAATTCACCGACAGAATTATCCCCTTTCAAAACGCATGATGGATATTTCCATGTTACAGATGAACCTGTTTCCACCTGGGTCCATGAAATTTTAGAGTTATCACCTTCACAAATTCCGCGTTTTGTTACGAAATTATAAATTCCGCCTTTTCCTTCTTTATCTCCGGGATACCAGTTTTGTACTGTGGAGTATTTTATTTCGGCATCTTTATGAGCAACAAGTTCTACAACTGCAGCGTGAAGCTGATTTTCATCTCTCATAGGAGCAGTACAACCTTCAAGATAGCTAACATAACTGCCCTCTTCAGCTATTATCAGAGTTCTCTCAAACTGCCCCGTCATAGCGGCATTAATCCTGAAATAAGTAGATAGTTCCATAGGACATCTGACGCCTTTCGGCACGTAAACAAATGAACCATCACTGAATACTGCGGAATTTAATGCTGCAAAGTAATTATCATTCGGAGGTACTACACTGCCAAGATATTTCTGTACAAGCTCAGGATATTGCTGAACTGCTTCGCTTATAGGAAGAAATATTACACCTGCTTCTTTGAGAGTTTCTTTGAAAGTAGTACCGATTGATACACTGTCCATTACGGCATCTACTGCAATTCCCTGAAGCATTTTTTGTTCGGAAAGAGGTATTCCCAATTTTTCATACGTATCAAGAATTTCAGGGTCAACTTCATCAAGACTTTTGGGAGCTTCTTTCTGTTTAGGAGCGGCGTAATAATAAGCATCCTGATAATCAATTTTCGGAAAATCAACTTTTGCCCAAGTAGGGTCTTTCATTTTCAGCCAGTTTCTGTATGCTTTTAGTCGCCATTCCAACATAAAGTCAGGTTCATTTTTCTTTAATGAGATAAATTTTACTATATCTTCATTAAGACCTTTCGGAGCAAATTCCTGCTCAATATTTGTAGTAAACCCGTATTTGTATTCTTTGTTGGATAGCTTCTCTATCAGTTTCTTTTCTTCTAACTCTTTATTCATAAGTAACCTGTAATTTTAATTTTTTATTTTAATTTCATATAATTTTTCAATTTTATTATTTCCGTTTATATCTGTATTTTCGAATTTTTCAGATATTTGAGTAAATTCATATATAGTTGTATTCTCTAATACTTCATTAATTTTCTTTTGCAGGTAATTCATAGGGTTTTTCAATATACAGTTATTTACTCTGCTGCAATTATCTTCACCTGTATTATTAAAGTCCGTACAATCGACTATCGAAGGATTTTGGTCCATTGCTCTTATTACATCAGCTACAGTAATGTTCTTTGGATCAATAGTCAAATTATAACCGCCGCGAACTCCCTGCACAGAATTAATGAGCCCTTTACGGTTTAATATCTGAAGAGATTTTGATAAAAATTCAAAAGATAAATCATTATCCCTTGCAATTTGTTTTGCGTTGATTAATTCATCAGGACACATAGCCATATATTGCATAGCGAGTATTGCATATTCCACCTTTTTCGATAACTTCAGCATTCTGAAAAACCATTTTTTTACAAACTGCCTCACTTGACGTTAATAAAATAAGACTATTTTAATCTTATTTAAAAAATCGGCTCTAAAAAATATTTAGATTGCTATTAAATACAAGTGTGATTCATTTTATAAATTCTATCCGTATTTTCAACAAACAGGCAAAGAAACAGTCAGCAAAATAGGCTCTACTGAGCAGCACTCCAGATATTTCTTTCTGAATTGTTAGGCTATATATGTTATCAGATTGATAAAATAGTCGGAATCATCAATTAAACCATTTACATTTTAGATTTTTTGCCTCTAAATACAATTTTGATTTTATCAATTTCATCTTTTGTGAAGAATCCCAAAACTCGCAATAAAATTATGAAAACAAGAATTAATAACGTTTTCCCTGCAAATCTCATAAGTAAATCAAATTCATCAAAAAAGATTTTATCTGTAAAAAATATCAATGCGGTTAGTCCTGTTAGAATAAAAATTCTTTTCCATTCATAAATTACAGGATATATTTTCAGTGAAAAATAATATAAGATACCGACGCTTACAAGATAAGCACCGAGAGTAGCCCATGCTGCTCCGATATAACCGATAACAGGTATAAGCGTGAAATTCATAACGAGATTTACTATTGCTGCAGCTATTACAGCTATGGGCAGGTAGCCCGTCTTCTTATTAATAAGAAATCCGGCAGCAAAATTTGTATAAAGTCCGTTAAAATAATATCCCGCAAGTATAATCGGAATTATTTCCATACCGCTCCAATATGCAGGATTAATAAATCTGCCTCCGATAAACGGCATTCTTACAATGAATTCAATATAAAAAGAAACAAAAATAAATATTGCGGCACTTACAGCCGTAAAATATGTTAAAACACGGGAAAATAGTTCTTTTGCATTTTTTTCTTTAAAGTTACTGAGGTAAAATGGTTTCCATGCGTACTCAAATACTGTTACGAAGAGCATCATAGGAATACCGAGTCTGTAATTGATACCATAAGTAGCAAGTTTATCGGGAGCAAGTGCATTTAATATCGGACGATCTGCTACCTGAAGTATAATTGCCGACAAATTAGCCGGCATAGTAGGCAAGCCAAATCTCAGCATATTTTTTAGTAGCAGGAAATCAATTCTGAAGTCAATATACTGCAATAGGGAAGGGATAAATAAAAACAGACCGAAAACACTTGCAATAAGCTGAGCTGACATTACGCCCATAGCCCCCATATCAAGAGTCATAACGAAAAATAAATTAAGTGATACGGCAATTATTATCTGCAGGAATTTAATTGTGGAGAATTTCAAAGATTTTCTTTTCATTCTGAGTAAACCGAATGGTATAAGTATCATTGCATCGAGAAGCGGAATTAAGGCAGCGAATTTTATTATCCAAACGTTTTCAGAACTTTTTAAAAATAAACCGGTTGTATAATCTGCAGTGAAATAGATGACTGCAGAAGTAACAGCGCTTATTATAGATATAGACAGCATTGCATGAGTAAATACTTTTTTATTGTGTTTCAGATTATCTTTTTCATAAAATCTGAAAAATGAAGACTCCATCCCCATCGAATAAATCACATTAATGAAAGCAAGCACTGCAAAAATTGTAATGATGTCATCTATTGCATTTTGCGAAAGAAAGTTGGAATAAAACGGAGTAAGCAGGAATGTAAGGAATCTACCGAGTATGGTAAATATCCCGTAAACCACAGTATCTGATACAAGAGTTCTTAATCTGGCAGACATTTTCTTTCCTGACTTATCACAAATTATTCGAGATTTTCAATTATTTTAAAAATACAAAAATAAGAATAAATGAATTGACTGCGGAAAAGAACTTTACAGATATGGAAGATTATAAATATTTTTCAATATTTATCAGCAAAATTTATTAATTTTGTTAATCTTTAAAAGTAATTAATTCAAAATTATCAAGGATATGAATCATCAAAAATCTGAAAGGGCTATATTTCCACTTTCCATATTGTATTCACAAGTGTTCTTATTGCGATTTCTATTCTGTTGCAAAAAGAACTGCTTCAGATGAATTTGTAAATGCAGTAGTAAGAGAAATTGATTTTTATACAAAAGATGAAAAACCGAAAATAGATACTATTTTCTTTGGTGGTGGCACGCCATCTCTTCTTACTTCAAATCAATTCAATGTAATTGCTGACAAGATTTATGATTCTTTTGAAATTGCGGATGATTATGAGTTTACTGTAGAATGCAACCCCGGTGCAGTGGACATGAAAAATATTTCAGTGTTTCGCCAAAGAGGGGTAAACCGTATAAGTATAGGAATACAATCATTTAATCAGGATGAACTCAAATTCCTTGAAAGAATTCATACTCCTGAAGAAGCAGTCAGATCGTATCATACAGTAAGAAATGCAGGAATTGATAATGTTAGTATAGATTTGATGTTTTCTATTCCCAATCAGACTGAAAAAATATTAAATCACACTCTGGATAGAGCGATTGAGCTAAAACCTGAACACATATCTGCTTACAGCCTTATATATGAAGAAGGTACTCCTATGTACAATCTTTATAAAAAGGGAGTAATCAAGGCATTGGGAAATGACGCTGATGCTGCTCTTTATAATTTGATAGTGAAAAGGCTTTCAGAAGCCGGATTCAAACAATATGAAGTCTCCAATTATGCAAAGAATGATAAGAAATGCAGGCATAATCTAAAATACTGGGAAAGTGGAGAATATTTCGGGTTTGGTCCTTCAGCTCATGGTTTTACTGATAAAAAAAGATACTGGAACGTAAGCAGTATTAATAATTATATCAGACTCCTGAAAAAAGGGAAATTGCCTTTGGATGGTTCAGAAATACTTACAAACAATGATAAAATGTATGAACGTATTTATCTTACTTTGCGGGCTGAAGGATTGGATTTTAAAGAATTTAACAAGGAATTCAATATAAATAAAAAAGTTTTTTTAAAGACGATTTATGAATTTGAAGAGAATGAACTGCTTAAAGTAGTCGGAGATAAAATAATCCTAACATCAAAGGGATATTTTTTGGGTGATGAAATTTCTCTGAAGTTAATAAAAATACTGGATAAATCATAGATGTGCAACCGACGGCTTAAGCCGTCGGCTGCATAATCTAATCCCTCGCTTTTTCCTGCCAAAAATCACTCCCTTTGCCACACTTGAATAAGCCTGTGGCTGATTCAAAGGAGAAATCATCATCAATTGCACCGAGTTTTAACTCGGGGTTTATTATCCGAAGAAAATAACAGGGCTTTAGCCCAATATTATCCCGAGCTGAAGCACGGGGCTATTCATGCTTTTTCAAAGAACATCTTCCACAAAGACGAGGCACCGCCTCGTCTCTACATTCTCAAATGGGGCGGAAAACCCGCCCCCTACAAATTATTACATCTTCACAAACTTCTCTACTCTCTCACCAATTCGCACAAAATACACTCCTCTCGGCAGGTGTGAAATATCAATCCGTAGTAGTTCAGGCGTCCCGCCTGAATGAACAGACGAGGACGTCTGTTCTACCACATTCCCATGCACATCATATATCGCTATTTCTGAACCTTCCGAAGGTTTCAAACCTTCGGAAGGTTTGTTTATAGAGATTTCTATATAATCCGATGCGGGATTGGGATAAACAGAAAAAGAAACAGATGAATAATTTTCATTTATGCTTGTGAATTCATCTGTTATTACATGCGGCGCTCTGATAAACCATTCGCTTTCTATGCCATCACCAATGGCTTTTACTCTTGCATAATACGCGCTGTTGCTTTCAAGTTCTGGCAAAAGAAGTGATGTATCTTGTACAATAGTGTCTAATGTAAGGCTGTCAAATCTGGAATAGCTGTAAGTATCACTTTTTGCATATGCAAGTTGATAGCGATACTGCAACGCACCTTCTACTGCAGTCCAACCCACTAATGCCTCATCAGGTTTGAATTTTTCGGGATAATAGTGCAGATAAGGTCTTGCAAGTAACTTTTCATCTGTCAATTTCAATAAATAATTGCCGGCAACTAAAAAGGCAACATCTTCTGCGGCATATGTAGGGTATCTTAACTGTAAATATTCCAAATCCAAGCCTCCGTCTAAATTATTGCCCGGATACTCCTTAAGCCATGTATCACCTCCGTCTGTGCTTCTATATAATAATCCAAATTTGCCAACAAGCAAAATGTGATTTATATCATATGTTGCTATGTCGAGTATGCTGTAATTGTCCCATCTTTCATCAGTTGGAGTAAATTTTAATTCCCAGTTTTCACCACCATCTGTTGTTTTATATAAATCTGTGAAATAGAGTTCCTGATTTTCTTCTGAAAATCTGTAAGCGATTTTATAAGCGTTATTCACATCAATAAAATGAATTTTTCTCAAATCATAGGCATCTGCATATTCACTCCAAGAATTACCTCTATCATTGCTGATTAGATATTTGTTTGTTTTTTCTAAATAATTGTTAACCCTGATAATTAATGTATCTTCTGAAAAAATATTTATCTCTTCAATTCTTACTCCTTCTTCCATAGGAATTGGCACATAAGTCTCAAAACCATCATTTGTATATAGTAGAGTATCATAAATTACATCTAATTCATTGAAAGCATTACTCGCATCACGCTTATTAGCTATTCCGGTATATGAATCAAGCATTTCAAGATGAGTAATCTTCGTATTGGAATCAAGAATTTTTTTATTCCATGTCATGCCTTTATCGAAAGATGAAAATATTACTCCCCATCTTTTATATTTTGGTACATGATTTTCATATTTCTGAAACGTTACTGAATCCCCAACTACATAAATTATATCCTGAGCAGGATAATCAAGTGAATTAAAATTATAAACAAATGTTCCGCCTGTAAGCAACGAATCCCATGTTTCTCCTCCATCACCGGAATATTTGAGTAATGGCAGGGTATTCATTACTTTCTGTTCAATTAGTATCATATTATCTCTGTCATAACAGACAATATTCTTTGTTCGCCATGGTGAATTAGAATGATAATACGTTTGAATGCTATCCAAAGATTTCCATTTATTAATTTCCTGAGACTCTGCAGCCTCATACGATAATAGCAGAATAACTGCAATAAGTAATAATCTTTTCATTTTTAATAACTCCATTAATTTATTAATAATTAAAACCAAATGTCCAAAGTGGGATTATATTTCGAAAACCAAATTCAATATCATCTTTTACAATGAATGATTTGCCGTCATTTTCAATTTGTCCTTGTTTTTTTCTTTTACCTCCAACTTCAAATATGTAATCATTAATGAGAAAGTCTGCTTTTTTGGGAGATAATACTTCATTATTTACTCTCATTTGATTGAAAAAGAAAGTTTCGCGAAGGTTGCCAATGTCTGACTTTTCACCGACAAGATTGAATATTAAATTCGTATTATCCAGATAGACTTTTTCAACTTTCCCTAAACCTCGCAGACCACCGGTTTCACTTCTTAATTGTCCGATAAGTCCTGCATATTCCATATAAGAAAAGTAATCATCAAGAGAATTCCTGCTAACGTTGATAATTTCGGCAATTTTTGTAAAATTTGGTTTGAATGGTACACTTTCAGCAATTACCGACAGCAAGCGTTTCAGTTTGCGACTTGTGCCAACATTCAAATTAGCATATTGCGGAATATCCGTTTCTAAAGTTTGAACAATTACCTGCCCGAGCCGAAGACTCAACTCTTCTTCAAGTCCGAAAGGATAATAACCGTTTCTTAAATATTCATTGAAGTATGGTAAAGGATGCTCGGGAAATTCCGGTTTAACTTCATTATTGATGATTTGTTCCAAAGTAAATACTTCAGCATTAAATTTATGAAATAGCTTCAAATATTCACGAAATGAAAGCCCCTGAAGCTTATACATCACAGCACGGCGACTCAAATCAGCTGAACCTTTCATAATATCAAGTATAGATGAGCCTGTGAAGACAATTTTGAGATTAGGGAACGAATCGTAAATATTTTTCAGCTCCCGCGACCATTCCTGATATTTATGTATTTCATCAATAAACAGCGATTCTCCGGCATTTTTATAGAAATCATCAGCCAAATCAACTAAGCTATTCTCCCCGAAATACATATCATCGGCAGATACGTATAAAGTGTTTTTAACATTTAGATTTTCTTTGATATATTGCAAAATCATTGTTGTTTTGCCGACCCCGCGCGGTCCTACTATACCAACCATTCGACTATTCCACGAAATCTTATCATAGAGATATCGTTTAAAATCTAAATTCGTATGTTTTAAAAGCGTTTCAAATTTCTGATAAAGATTTTCCATTTTTTTATACCGAATAACTTAAATCTTGTAAAACGCACAACCTAATGACATATTATTTAATATATTGCTCAATCAATAGTGCAATACAACTTTACTCATATATTCACAAAACTCTCAACTCGAGACCAATTTTTCAGGCAAACGGCGGCTTAAGCCGTCGGTTGCATAATCAAATCCCTCGCTTTTTCTTACGAAAAACCACTCCCTTTAAACACCATTGAATAAGCCTGTGGCTGATTCAAGGGAGAAATAATCATCAATTGCCCC
>CAZIXJ010000045.1:0-12016 GCA_964542835.1 uncultured Hyphomicrobiales bacterium | reverse complement strand
GGGAGAGGGCTGGGGTGAGGGTTGTCAAAGATTGTATTATTCGACTTTTTACACAATCTCTCCGATTTGGGAATCCCATTGCGAAACCTGTGCTGAGCGTCGTCGAAGTATCGGAGTTTCGCAATGAGAATATTTTTTGTTGTTCTGAAGTATGTTATATGAATGAAAGCGAATTGGTACCTAATACAAACAATTGGGAAATGATTTAAAAACCATTCAAATATCCACCGTCAACGGGAATGTTAGTTCCTGTGATATAAGAGGATAAGTCTGATGCAAGAAATGCTGCCAGATTTGCAATATCCTTCGGCTGACCTAGCCTTTTTGCAGGAATGTCATCAATTACACCTGATTTCACTTCCTCATATGAAATATTATTTTGTGATGCAATATTGGTAAATAGTGATTTGAGCCTTTCGGTTTCTGTATAGCCGGGCAAAATATTATTAATGGTAATACCATATTTGGCAACTTCTTTCGATAAAGTCTTTGCCCAACTATTCATCGCTCCTCTTACAGTATTTGATACTCCGAGATTTTTCACGGGTTCTTTTACGGAGATTGAAATAATATTTATTATCCTCCCATACTCATTTTTTTTCATATGTGGCAATACTGATTTTGTAAGAAGTTGGCTTGTAAATAGATGTCTGTTTATAGCTGTTTGCAAATCCTGAGTTTCAGCTTCAGAAATTTTTCCGGGAGCAGGACCGCCGCTGTTATTGATTAGTATGTCGTAATTTCCATTTTTTTCAATGTGTTGAACTATTAAGTTTTCAGTAGTGTTATAATCATCAAAATTTGAAACGATGAAGTCTGAATTTTCAGGTAATTTTAAAGATGCCTGCGCTTTCAGCAGATTTGATTTATTTGATGAGATAAGAGTAACAAATGCACCTGATTGATTAAAAATATCTGCAATAGAGTAACCGATTCCTTTTGATGAACCGCATACAAGGGCTTTTTTTCCGTTTAAATTTATCATTTTATAATCCGTTTGTTTTAAAAATTGTAAAGTAATAATTTTCCGTTTTTATAGCAAATTATTTTTCCATAATTTTGTTTTTTATTAAAGTTAAAAAGGAAGAAAATCTAATGAAAAATCCTGATTCAATAATTATTAAAGAAAGATATGATAAAATATTAAATAATATTAAATCAGCAGCCGAAAAATCAAACAGAAATCCTGACGATATTAAAGTAATTGCTGTATCTAAGACTCATCCTGTAGATATAATTACTGAAAGTATGAGTGCCGGGATAAATATATTTGGAGAAAATTACGTACAGGAATTAAAGGAAAAGATTGATTTTTTTGAAAATAATAATTTTAAGCATCCCGAATGGCACTATATTGGGCATCTTCAGAGAAATAAAGTAAAATATATTGCTCCATACGTTAGTATGATACACGGAGTGGATTCTGTAAGGCTGGCTAATCAGATTAATAAGGAAGCAGCTAAAATTGATAAAAAAATTGACGTTTTACTTCAGGTAAATACAAGCGGAGAGGATTCTAAATTCGGGTGCTCACCCGAAAAAGTATTTGAATTTGCAGAGCATTCACTGAATCTTGAAAGAATCAGAGTAAAAGGATTAATGACAATAGGCTCTTTTACATATGACGGTATTGTAAATAAAAAAGAATTTTCACTTCTCAGAGAATTATTGAATAAAATCAATGACAATTTCAATACTGACTTGACAGAATTATCTATGGGAATGACTAATGACTATGAACTTGCAGTAGAAGAAGGCTCTACTATGGTAAGAGTAGGTACGGCTATTTTTGGCGAAAGGGATTACAGCTAAAAAATTAATTCTGAAATTTTTAGCTTTAATTATTAGTCAAAAGTTAATATTTTTGTAAATGTTTAAATAATAAGAATAGAATAGTGAAATTTAAAAAGCAAATTGCACTGGCTACTTTAACCGGAGTGTTACTTGCTCTGTCATTTCCGCCATTACCTTTTTTTTTACTGGCGTTTGTTGCTTTTATTCCGATATTTTTGGTGTTTTCCTATGATGGAGTAAAGCATAGATTTTTACTGATTTATATTGCTTTTTTTCTTTATCATGCAGGAACCAACTGGTGGATAAGTTCATGGCAGGAAAATACCGATCCGTACCTTTTCTTTTCAGGAATAGCATTAGCTTTGGCACATCCATTTTTTTTTATGATACCATTTGCAGTGCTGTTTCATTTGAAAAATAAAATCGGTTACAATAAAGCTCTGCTAATGTTTCCTTTTATCTGGATGACTTTTGAATGGCTGCATAGTCTGGGTGATTTTTCTTATCCATGGCTAACGATTGGCAATACACAGGTTTTCAATAAATACTGGATTCAGTTTATTGACGTTACGGGTATCTGGGGAGCAAGTCTGCTAATTGTAGTAATAAATGTAGCGATTTTCTTTATTATGATGGAACTACGAAAGAATAACAAAAAAATCAGTATTGATTACATTAAGAATAATACTATAATCAAATTATCACTTTCATTTATTGTATTTCTTATTATTTTTCCTGTAATTTACAGCATAGACCGAATACTGGAATTCAGCCACAAAGATTTGATGAAAGAAGAGGATAAATTAATTATATCTATGGTACAGCCTGATATCGATCCCTGGTCAAAGTGGGATGGCAATGCTATTGACCAGGTATTATTATACAAAAGTATTCAGGATTCAATTTTGAATAAAGTAGAAAATGTTGATGTATCTATATGGAGTGAAACCGCAATACCTTATATTAGTCTTGATTTTAATGCTCACGGCAAGTTTGACCTTTTGCAGAACTGGGTAAATTCCAGAGATATTTCATTGCTTACGGGTTTCTCTGAGTTCTATTTTTATAAAGATGGCGAAAAGATGCAGCAACCCATAAAATCAATTGAACTTGATACCATAAGGCACTATATCACATATAATTCTGCTCTGCTTCTCAATCCATATCCAAATGTAAGCCAAAAACCCCAAATATATCGCAAAAGTAAACTCACTCCATTTGCAGAAAGATTCCCCTATGCAGATCAGCTTTCTTTTGCTCAGGAATGGATAAAGTGGGGAGTAGGTATTTCAGCATGGGGGAAAGGCAGCGGTGCTAAAGTGCTTGATATTATTAAAGACAATGATACTACTACAATAGGCACCATAATATGTATAGAATCAATCTATCCGAAATTTTGCACGGGATTCGTGAAGGACGGAGCTGAAATCCTATCGGTAATTACAAATGATGCATGGTATAATTACACAGTTGGTCCCAGACAGCATTATTTAATAGCTGCCCTGCGTGCTATTGAAAACAGAAGATATATAGCCAGAAATGCCAATTCAGGTATTACGGGGTTTATTTCTCCTATTGGTGAAAGTATTCTGGAAGCAAAACCTTATCAAAAAACCGGAATTGTAATGGCAGTACCAAAAAATTCATTTATTACTTTTTATGTAAAATTTGGAGATTGGTTACCGCTAATGTCATTATTATTTATTATATTTGGTATAATTTTTTTCAATATCAGAAAATTCAAGCATATTTATGATTAGCTATTTTTATATATTTTTATTATTTTTATTTATGACAGCACAGAATACTCAATCACAATTTAATGAAATTCAATTTGAAAAAGAAGTTTACGATAATGGATTAACTGTAATTTACCATACTGATAATTCAGTTCCCGCAGTGAGCATAGTTACTCACTACAAAGTAGGCTCATCCTATGAAGAAAAGGATAAAACGGGATATGCTCATTTTTTTGAACATATGATGTTTTCCGAAACTAAAAATATCCCAAAAGGTAAAATCGAAGAGTACATATAGGAAGCCGGCGGGAACTTCAATGCACATACTTCATTTGATGAAACAGTTTACAAAACGACTTTGCCGGCTCATCAGTTGCCTCTTGCACTCTGGATAGAATCCGAAAGAATGCAGAATCTGAAACTTAATGATGAGAATATCTCAAAAGAAAAAAAAGTAGTTATCGAAGAAAAGAAGATGTCGGTGGATAATGCACCCTATGGAAAAAGCCTTTCGTTTATTTTAAGTAATTTATTTGGCGGTACTCCGTATGCATGGGAAGTAATAGGAGATGAAACTCATATAAGGGAAGCAAAACCAGAAGATTTTTCAGAATTTTACAATAAATATTATCAGCCTGCCAATGCCATAATTTCAATATCAGGTGATTTTGAAATTGATACGGCAAGAAAATACATTACGAAATATTTTGCCGGCATTGAAAATGAAAAAATTGAAAAAAGAAAAAGAGTAAGACTAAAAAGAATTGAGAAAGAAATTGTAAAGGAATTTGAGGATGATTTTGCTGATGTTCCTGCTTTGTTTGTAGCTTATTACGGTCCGGCACTTAAAGATAAAAATTATGCCTATGACTTACTGATAAATATTTTGTCAGATGGTGAAAGTTCCAGACTTCACAAAAGGCTGGTTTCTGATGAGGAAAAAGCTTTGATAGCTGTTATGCAGACTATTATGTTTCAGGATTTCGGGCTTACGCTTTTTCTTTCTCTTCCCGGCAATGATACCAAACTTCAGGAATTGCTCGCTTTATTTGATGAGGAGCTTGAAAGAATAATTAATACGGGTATTTCTGATAATGAACTGAAAAAAGCTAAAAACAGTATCGAATCATCTTTTGTTTCTTCCAAATTTTTATCAGTTAATAATGCTTTATTGCTATCAAAATACGAAGCTGCATTTAATAAACCTGATAAAATAAATGATGATTTGAAAGAGTATCTTTCTGTATCAAAAGATGATATTATTAAAGCAGCCAAAGATATTTTCGATACAAAGGCGAGAGTAATTTTATATCATTATCCAAAAAATCAGCAATGAAATATTTTTTAATAATAATTTTGTTTTACATAAATTTTAATAATTCGGAAGCTATGAATAATAAACCACAACCGCTTGATATTCAGGATGTTAATTTTCCTGAATACAAAGTAAGATATTTATCAAATTCTTTAAAAATCATAATAATTGAGAACAGAAAGCAACCTTATATTTATTTCAAAATGATAACGGGGGGCGGTGTAGCTACTGAAAACAAACCCGGAGTAGCTGAACTTACATCAAATTTGTTGCTTAAAGGCAGTAAGAATTATACAAATGATGAAATATCTGAAAAACTTGATATTATCGGCAGCAATTTATTTTTCATTACAAATCAGGATTATAACTGGGTTTATGGTGCTGTACTAAGAAAGTATCTTGATGAATTTCTTGATATTTACAGTGATATTTATATTAATCCCGGTTTCAATGCCAAAGAATTTGAAAAATTAAAAAACAGAACAAAATCTGCTTTGCAGGCTATGAAATCAAATCCCGATACACTTTCTGAAAATCTGATGAGAAAAATACTATATGGAGATAAACATAATTACGGCAAAATACTGACAGAAGCCATTCTTGATAGTATCAAAATAGAAGATATTAAGAATTATTATGGAAAAGTCTTTCATCCGAATAATTCTACTCTTGCAGTTTCAGGGGATGTAGATGAAGAAAAACTTATGGAAATGCTGGAAATTTATTTTGGAAGCTGGAAAAAATCTGATGTTGCCGAAACAAATATTTTATCACCTAATCCGCATAAAGGAAAATATTTCTTTATAGAGAGAGACAGTTCCAAACAGACAAATTTAAAAATCGGAGCATTAACTACTGATTTCAAAAGCAGTGACAGACTCAAACTGTTGCTTGCTTCTCAATATCTTGGTAATAGTTTTTCAGGCAGGCTGTTCAAAGTATTAAGAGAGGAAAATAATTATTCTTATAATCCTAATGCTCATATCAGAAATCAAAAAAGATTTATTCCGTTTATTTGCAATGCCGATATTAATTCAGATTCTGTATTTCACTCGGTAGAACTAATCCATAATGAATTGAATGAAATGGAAAAAGGTAATATTGATACAGCACTTCTGGAGCTTACTAAGCAGAATTTCACAGGAAATCTTATGATTAATACTGAAGACCCTTTTTTTATTATGAGTACTATTCAGATTTATGAATATATGCTTGAAGATGTATATGATTTAGAAAGAATAGTCACCTCTATTAATAGTATTACTGCTGAAGATATCAAAATTGTAATGAAAAAATATCTTTCTGCTTCGCAGAGAAAGACTATTATTACCGGTGATAAATCCGTAAAAAATCAATTTTTAGATAAATATAATATTTATTTATTTGATAAAGAATACAACGAAAAGGGAAAAAATCAGATAGTTTATAGTATTGACGGGCTTACGCCTGATTCTTTAATTAATAATTATTTAAGTGCAAGTGGCGGTACAAAAAACATTGAAAATGTAAACACACTAATTACGTATTCTGATGCTACTGTTTATCAGAATAAAGAAGTTCATAAAGGGGAGTTCATAAGAAAGCAGAAAACCGGTGGCTTTATGTATCAGAATTTATCTTTCGGGCTTGTAGAACAGAAAATATGGGTAAATCCCGATAGTGTGTTTCTATCTTATAAAACCGGTAATATTACAGAAGCTGATTCTATAATGGCAGAAGAATACCGAAGGCAGGCGAAGATATTTAATATCAGAGATTTACTGAAAAACGGCACAGATAATATCAGTGAATTCAGAAAATCCGATAATAATATTGTACTTGGAGTTTTTATGAATCAAAATGAAATAAGTTATTTTTTCGATTACGATACAGGCTTGCTGAATAAAATCGAATTGAGTACTAACGGAAACAAATTAGTGATTAATTACAGCAATTATTTTGAAACTCATAATTTGTATTTACCGGGTACTGAAGAAGCTATATCAGATAATCTGCGAATTATTTTTAAACACAGTTATAAAATTAATGACAGTATAGAGGATGATTTTTTTAAACCTTGAGAAATATTTTTATTTGTTTATAAAAAATGCAATCATTTTAATAAGTTATATTGAAATTATCATTAAAATTGATTATTTTTATAAAAATAATAAATACAATAATTAAAAATAATGTTATGGATAAAACACATAAAATATTAATTGTAGAAGATGAACTAACAAACGCGATACTTCTGAAAAGAGTTATCAATAAAGCCGGATTTAATACAGTAGTGGCTCATAGCGGAGCTGAGGCTTTAAAGCAGATAGATGCAGAAAAGTTTGATGCTGTTCTCACAGACTGGATGATGCCGCAGATAGATGGTATTGAATTAATCAGACAGATTCGAAAAAAAATTAAGAATCCACCTTATATAATTATGATTACAGCTCTTGTATCAGAAGGAGCAAGAAGCTATGCACTTGAATCGGGGGCTGATGATTACATAGCCAAACCAATAGATGTAGATGAAGTGCTTACAAGACTTAAAGATGGTTTGAAAAGGCATAAGCAGGATATACCGGAAAACCTTAACAGCATCGTAACAAGAGATGTGGACGTAATACCGCCTTATGTAGGTGTTTTTCTTGCGTCAAGTACAGGAGGTCCTCCTGCCCTGCTTGAAGTATTCAAAAATGTGGATAAATCTTTAAAAGCTGCATATTTTATAGTGCAGCACGGTCCTGCATGGATGCTGGAAACATTTTCCATGCGTCTTGCAAAAGAAACCGGTTTTGTAGTAAATATTGCCTCAAATAATATGACACCTGAAACAGGGAACATATACTTGGCACCCGGCGATAAGCATCTTAGAATAGATAAAGGTACATATAAAATTGCTCTTGATAGCGGACCAAAAGAAAATTTTGTACGTCCCTCTGCTGACCCGCTATTCAGTAGTGCAGCAGAATTATTTGGGAAATATGCACTTGCTGTAGTGCTTACGGGGCTTGGAAGTGATGGTGCAAGAGGGCTTACTGAAATAGCATCTGCCAAAGGCAATATTATAATACAAGATCCTGATACTGCAATAGCAGCTTCTATGCCGAGAAGTGCAATTAAAACGGGTATAAAACACAAAAAAGCAAAACTGGAAAATATTGGTAAATTAATAAATGAAACTGTGTTTCCTAATGCAGCTTCATTAAAAATGAATAAAAAATAAAAATTTCAATTATTTATTTCTTAATATATACATCCCCCAAAATCGGATCGTTTGTATTATGAGAGATAATAAACCTGATAGTATTGTCTTTAATGATAAATCCTGCAGGTACTATTTTAAGCCCTTTATCAGTTATGATATCCCTTGCTATTATCATTCCTGTTTTTAAATCACTTAATTTTACCGGCTTTTCATTTGGATTATAAAGCTCTCTGTTTTCTGATTTGATAAAATGCTCCATCAATACTACTACTCTGTGGTCATAAATTCTTTTGGATTCATCGAGCATCATACTGATAATAGTTTCGGGAGATTTGTCATAAAGATTTTTTTGCTCTTCGTAATCAAGCGCTACTCTTATAATTCTCGATTCAAAAGGTATTTGCCATGATTTTAATTTTTCAGGTATTCCACTACCATCAAGATTTTCGTAAATATGAAATATGATATTTGCTACATCTTTGAATCTGGTTACGCTGGATACAATATTTTTGCCGGAAATAGGCACTTGATACATAAGTTCGCTTGTAGGTCTGCCGTTAGACATTACCGGTTTGTTCAGCATAGAATCGGGCAGAAAAATCCTTCCTGCCTGAGAAAGGTATGCAGCAATTTCAAGATGCCTCAGCTCTTCTTTGCTGTATCCTCCATATTGATTGGCAATCCAGACTGAAGCTTCTGCTATTCTTTTTTGGGTATCAAATGAATTAGGTATTCTTGCCTGCATAAATTTAAGTGCAAGCATAGTCATATCCTGAATATCCTGCTCTAATTCGTCTGCCAGATCTATTAAAAGATTATTTTCTTCTTTCAGTTCTAATTGCAGTTTCATTATTCGGACAGCAGATTTGAGACGTGCAATAAATACGTCAAATACAAGAGGCTTGCTTATAAATTCATCGGCTCCGAGAGAAAGACCTTTCTTTATTTGATTATTATCGGCGTGAGCAGTAAGCAAAATGAATACCATATCATTAAGATTCTCATCACTGCGTACTTTTTGAATTAGCTCAAAACCATTATAGCCGGGCATCATAATATCCGATAATACTATGGATGGATGTTCATTTATTATAAAATCCCAAGCATCTTTTCCGTTATTTACTGTAAATACGTCAATTTCACTGAAACTATTATTAATGAGCTTTTGCAAAGTCATTAAAATGCTTTCGTCGTCATCTGCAATCAATAATTTAATTTTGCTATTCATTATTACCTCCAATATCAGGTAAAAACTGGTTTACTTTCAAATGTTTAACTACTATGCTGATTCTTCGGTTTACTACATCAAAAGGATTATCGGGGTTTCTAAGTTTTCTGTCTGCATATCCTGTGATGCTTTCTATCTGTCCATCCCATAAACCGTAATTTCTTAGTATTCTGCTTGCAGATATCGCTCTGTCAGTTGATAAATTCCAGTTGTCATAAGTCGCATCAGGGCTGTATCCTCTTGCATCAGTATGCCCCTCGATTTCTACACGATTGGGGAGTTTTCCTATTTCAGAGGCAAGCTGTTTTAATACATCAATGGCTTCCTTTGTCAGTTTATCACTGCCAATTTGAAAAAATAAAGATTCAGTAGTCTCAATAAGTTCTATTCTTAATCCCTCTTCTGTCATTTCAATTTTAATAGATGAAAGAATTTCTTTCATATCAGGCTTTTGAGAAATCATTTCTTTTATCAGGTCTTTAATTTCGCCGCCAATTTCTCCTACTCTTTCCGCAGCGACCGAACTATCATTCATAGCCTGTACTAATCTTTCCGGTATTTCCTGATTTTCCGGTTTTTTTCCTGAAAAATCAAAGAATACGGTACCGCCTTCGCTTTTTTCATCACCGTCACCATCTTTTTTTCTTCTGTTATCTGGTTTCATACCCAAATCAATTTCTACAGGCACTTCGCCGGTTTTTTTTCCTGTAAAAACGCTGTATGCCATAGGGTTTTCAGCATATTCAGCAACGGATTGCTTCACTTCTTCACTGGATGCAAGTATCCACATCACTATGAAAAAAGCCATCATAGCAGTTACGAAATCGGCATATGCTACTTTCCAGGCACCGCCATGATGCCCTCCGGTAACTTTCTTGATTTTCTTAATAATAATGGGTTGCTCTTTATGCTTCCCTTCCTGATTTTTATCTTGATTCTCAGCCATAATTCTATATCTTAATTAAATTATTATCTTCCTGTTTTTACAGCTTCTTCAGTTTCAGAGAATGTAGGTCTGTTTTCAGGATCAATAGCCCTTCTTCCGTACTCGATAGCAACCGTTGCAGGAGCACCTTTTGCAAATGAAAGCAAAGACGCTTTGATACTTTCGAGATATTTTGATTCCTTATTTACGTTCATTTCAATTTTTCTGGATAATGGTCCTACAAAACCGTAGCCAAGCCATACACCCATAAATGTACCTACAAGTGCGCCGCCTACTTTTGCTCCTACAGTTTCAGCACCTTCATTAATTGACATCATCGTAACGATTATACCAAGTACTGCGGCTACAATACCAAGTCCAGGCAATGCATCTGCCACAATATTCAGATGATGAGGTACCTGATGCTCTTCCTCGTGGAGATTTTCTATATCAATATCCATTAATTCTTCGAGGTCGTGTGCCGGTACGCCGCCGGATAATACTACTTTCAGAGTATCGCAAAAGAAATCTACAGCGTGATGATTTTCTAAAAATGTGGGATATTTGCTTATTATGGAGCTTGACTCAGGATTCTCAATATGTTGCTCAAGTGCAATCAAACCTTCTCTTTTGGCATACTGGAATATCTCATACATCATTGAAAGCAATTCAAGATATGCATCTTTATTGATTGACTTTCCTTTGAATGTTTCCATAATACCGCTTATTATTCTTTTGTTAAGTGACATTGGATTGGCAATAATCATAGAGCCAATAGCAGCACCACCGATAATAATATACTCATACGGGTGTAGAAAAAATCCTATCGCGACAGGATTAAAATGTGCAGCCCACAGGAATCCTCCCATTACGCAGACAAATACTACCACAAATCCAATAATTGTAACCATGCGTTATTCCTTTATCATATTTTTATCTTTTATTTCTTTTATTTTATTATATATTCTATTATCGTATTCATCATATTCCAGTGCTTTTTTATATGCTTCGATTGCATTATTATACATTTCAAGTTCTCTGTATATATCGCCCAAATGTTCAAAAACTTCACTGCTTAAATCAGTTTTTTTTATTGCTTCTTCCAGATAAATTCTTGCTTTGTGATATTCGCCCTTTTTATATAGTATCCAACCGTAAGTATCAAGATAAGCGGCGTTATCAGGATTTTGGTCAATCGCAATTTTACTCATTTTTAATGCTTTTTCCAAATTATTTTTTCTGTTTGCGAGAGAGTATGCATAATTGTTATTGATGAAAGCGTCAGTAGAATCAATATCCAGAGCTTTTTCAAAATATTTATCGGATTTTGAATTGCTGTCGAGATAATTGTAAATATTTGCAATATTACCGAGTACATCAGTATTAGTGCTGTCAGTTTCATAGGATTTTTTTGCATATTTCAGCGCATTGGTGTAATCCTGATTATTGATAGAATAGATTTGACTTATAAACAATAAATTTTCTGTACTTTCTAATATTTCATTGCTTTTTTTCAAATTTGAAATTGCTTTTTCATAATCCTGATTCGAATAATAAAAATATGCTGTCTGTGTATAAATATTTTCAGGAGTTTCGGATAAATTGGCTGCACGCATAAAGAAATTTTCAGACTTTGTTTTGTTATCTGCAAAATAATGCAATATGCCATATGCGTACTGCAAATTAGCATATGTAGAATAAGCCGAATTATACTTTTCTATAATCATATCTGAATGATTTTCAAATTGTTCATTTTTATTTTCTACAATATAAAAAATTAAATTGAGCAAAAGGTCATTCATTTCATTATATGATAATTTATTTTCTG
>CAZIXJ010000044.1:0-12022 GCA_964542835.1 uncultured Hyphomicrobiales bacterium | reverse complement strand
GAAGGAAACAAAAGGAATTATCTTTGGAATGAGACTGCAGATTTATACGGCAACGGAAAAAAATATTTTGCCGGCAATGATTTATCTATGCTGAATATCGGCACTACTGAGATTTATTATTATCAGGATAATGAAGTTTATCTGAAAGAAGCAAATGATGAAATCTGGATTTGCAAAGGTTTGGGCGATACAGACGGTAACGGAAATATGGAATTTCTCGGAACAGGCGACCACAAAACAATTTTGTATGAATTTAATCCTGAAAACGGAAGCATATTTGATAATGAAAAATTCAAAAGTGAAAATGGAAATACATTCTGGAGTGAGCATCTTTTTGATATTGATAAAGACGGTAAAGATGAAATCATAGCTTATAATGACACTTCATTCTTTGCATTAAAAAGTAACGGCGGAAAATATGATGAGATGATAACTGCTGAAATAAAAAACTCTCTTAAGAAATACGGTCTCGTAAAAGGTTCTGCTCTCGGTGATTTTGACGGAAACGGGAAAACTAATCTCGTACATACAAACAGCTACGGAATGATTTTTATTTATGAATATGATAATGGTAAATTAAATTCAGTCTTTATTGACAGCAATATTGTATCTCAAAGCAATCAATATATGGCAGCCGGGGATATAGATAACGACGGTAAAGAAGAAATTATACATTTATCATCCGGCACAAGATACCTTTACGGAACTGATGCAGCAGTAAAAAACATCTGGTATTTGAGAATTTATACTCATAACGGAAATGATTATGAAATAATTGCTGATGAAGTAATATTCGGTGTAAGGTCTGGTTTTATACAAAGGCTCGGCATATCCTACAGAAACGGAGTAGCAGCCGGAAATATTGACAACCAACCCGGAGACGAAATTATTATATCAGCGTTCCCTAATCTGTATGCATTCAAATACGATAATGATAATCTCAAACCTTTTTGGTATAATTCTTCAGTACTTTCGAATGATGTAATAATTGATGATTTCGATAATAACGGTATAAATGAAATTGGATTTTCATCATTTAATAATCTCGTTTTTTATGAATTTATGCCTGATAATGATGCTCCGGCAACACCCGTAAATATTGAAGGTTGGGCTTTGAGCGATACTTCTGCATATATTAAATGGAACGGCTCCGATGATGCTGAAATATATCAGATTTATGAAATTATTTTTGCTGAAAATTCTGCCGAAGCCAATTTGATTACAATATCCGAAGATGAGGAAGTATATATTGATTCACTCGAAAAAAACAAGAATTATATTTTTTCTGTTGTGGCATTTAATTCTGAACGAGAAAATGAATTTTCTGAATTTTCGGAGCTTGTAGAAATTTATACTCATAAACTCTATGAGCCTGTAAATGCAGAAGCTGTATCACAAAATCAAATAATAATAGAATATTCCGGCAAACTCAAAAATGAATCTCATCCGGCAGGAGAATTTGAAATAGAAGAACTCAACGGCATAATACCAAGAAGTGCAATAAGAACTAACAGCAATAAAGTATTACTTACTTATTCAGATAATTTATTACCGGGTAACTACGCCATAAATATCGGTGAAATAAAGGATGTTTACAATTCACCGACTATATCTTCATCGCTCGAGTTTGAAATTTTACCCAAAGATACTTCACAGGAGTTGTATCTGAAAAGATTGCAATTACTTTCAAAATCACTCATAAAACTTGAATTTTCAGAAGAAATCAACATCAATGAAGCTTTAAATCCAGACAATTACGTAATTAAGCCATTTGGTAAAGTAGATGCAGTAAGTATTGGTTCGCAAGATACGAATTTCGTAATGATGAATATATCATCTGTATTTCGCTCCAGTGCAGCAAGGGGTTTTGACTATACTCTTACAGCAAGTAACATAACTTCCAAAACCGGAAAACCTATGACTGAGGGACCGGGAAATACTCTGGGATTTGTGGTAGCCTCACAGACTCTTGATGAAGCATATGTTTACCCTAATCCCGTCCGCTTATCATCGGGAGACCCTGTATTCTTTGCCAATCTTACCAAAGAAGCCGTAGTAGAAATTACTACATTACAGGGAAAAGTACTTAAAACTTTGATTGAAAATGACGGGAACGGTGGTGTAGAATGGGACGGAACAGATGAATCGGGCAAATTGCTGACACCGGGAATATATCTGTTTAAAGTTGAAGGCTATAATGACAATGATTATCTGCACGGACCTGTAATTAAGAAATTTATGATACTTGAGTAATGCTAAATATATAAACTTCTTAATAAAATTATGTTCAATTTTAGAAAAAAAAAGTTTTGTGCTTGTGAACATATTCTGAAAATTAAATTTAATTTTAAAAAAACTTTTCCCCATTATTTCATAATTTCAGTTATATTTCGTAATATCAGTAAATGATTATATTAATTATGAAAAATTGAGATTTGTATGCCAAAATTATATTTGATTGACGGGATGTCCGTAGTATTCAGAGCTTATCACGCTATGTTGCGTTCCGGTTTGAAAAGTCCTGAAGGAGAACCCACAGGAGCTGTATTCGGTTTTGTAAATATCCTTTCTTCTCTACTTGATAAGGAAAAGCCTGAAAAAATTGCTGTAGTTTTTGACACAGACCATCCTACTTTTCGCCATGAAATGTATCCTGAATATAAAGCTAACAGGGATGCTTTCCCTGAAGATTTAGTTCCTCAACTGGAGAAAATAAAACAATTTATAGATTTGATTAATATGAGCCAAGTCGAAAAACCGGGATACGAAGCCGATGATGTAATAGGCACATTATCTAAAAAAGCATCAGACGGTGGATGGGAAGTAATATGCATTACATCGGACAAAGATTATTATCAGCTTGTAAATGATAAAGTAACTTTAATGAAGCCAGGCAGAAAAGGAAATGATTTTGAAATTGTTGACGTAATAGCAGTAGAGGAAAAGTTTGGAGTGGGTCCTGATAAAGTAATTGAAATACTTGCTCTTAAAGGTGATGCAAGCGATAATGTACCCGGAGTAAAAGGCATCGGCGATAAAACTGCAGCGCCCCTTATAAAAGAATATAACACAATAGAAAATCTTTATGATAATTTAGAAAATATTGAAAAAGCATCTGTTAAGAACAAGCTTGATGGTAATAAGGAGCTTGCAGTACTTTCTAAAAAACTTGTTACTATTGATATTGATGTACCGCTGGATATTACTTTTGATAAACTTGAATACAAAACTCCCGACTATAAAACTCTCGATAACTTTTTTGAATCACTTGGATTTAATACTCTACGAGCAAAATGGAGAATAAAAGGGATTAATGAAGGAATTAAATATCTTGATGAAACTGATGATAAATCCGCCGAAAATGAAATTAAAGAATTTTCTAATTATAAAACTATAGAAAATGTGGACCATGAATATATATTTGTAGATACAAAAGCTAAATTTGATAAAATGCTCGAATATATTAAAACGAAAGATTTGATTTCATTTGACCTTGAGACGGGGTCGCTGAATGTTAATAACACTGATATTGTAGGTATTGCACTTTCCGTAGATGAATTCAAAGGCTATTATATACCTGTTTATGACCCTTTTGATACAGAAGAAGAGGAGGAGGATGAGCCTGAAGAAATCCAGTCCCTTTTTGGTTCAGGGAAGAAAAAGAATAGTAATACTCCTGAAAAAATTAAATGGCAGTCTGATTTGCCTTTGAAATGGGTAGTTGAAAAATTAAAACCATTGATGGAAGACCCGAAAATCGGCAAATGTGGCCAGAATTGCAAATTTGATGCGGCAATTTTAAAAAGAAAGGGGATGAATGTAACTCCTATAGTATTTGATTCGATGATTGCATCGTATATTCTTGATCCTGACCAAAAGCATAATCTGGATATACTATCGCAGAGATGGCTGAATTACACACCTGTTTCGATTAAAACTCTTATAGGAGAAAAGAAATCCAAGCAAATATCTATGCGGGAGATTAACCCTAAAGATATTAAGGATTATGCAGCCGAAGATTCTGATGTAGCATTGCAGTTACGAAATAAATTATATCCTGAGCTTAAAAAAGATAAAAAATTATATGATTTGGCTGTGAATATTGAATTTCCTGTAGTGGAAGTGCTTACTGATATGGAATATAACGGAGTAGCAATAGACAAAGATGCTTTAAAGCAAATATCCGAAAAAATTGAGGGAGAGGCAAAGGCATCCGAGAAAAAAATATTCGATTTTGCTGGTGAGGAGTTTAATATTGATTCTCCAAAACAGCTTGGTGAAATTTTATTTGAAAAACTTCAGCTACCTGTAGCCAAAAAGACTAAAACCGGATATTCCACTGATGTGGAAGTGCTTACAAAATTAGCTGAGAATTATCCTATCGCTACTCATATTCTGGATTACCGTTCGCTTGTAAAATTGAAATCAACTTATGTAGATTCATTGCCAAAATTAATTAATCCCAAAACCGGCAGAATTCATACCAGTTATAATCAAACAGTAGCAAGCACCGGAAGGCTTTCTTCTACCGACCCGAATTTGCAGAATATACCTATTAGGAGTAAGCTCGGTAAGGAAATCCGCAAAGCATTTGTAGCCGGAAGTAAAAATAATGTAATCTTTGCTGCTGATTATTCTCAGGTAGAGCTTCGCATTATGGCACATATTTGCGGAGATGAAAATATGATAAATGGATTTAAAAAAGGTCTTGATATCCACGCTGCCACTGCTGCGGTACTTTATGACAAATCTCTTGATGAAGTAAATGACGATATGAGAAGAATTGCCAAAACCGTTAATTTCGGTATTATGTATGGGCTGGGACCTTACGGGCTTTCGCAGAGGCTTAATATCCCACGACAGCAATCCAAAGAAATAATTGAAAATTATTTCGAAAAATACAAAGGTATTAAAAAGTACATTGATATGACGATTGAATCGTGCAGAGAAAAAGGGTATTCAGAGACTTTGATGGGGAGGAGGCGATACTTTCCTGATATAAACAGCAATAACCACAATCTGCGCACAGGTGCAGAACGTGGAGCGATAAATATGCCGATTCAGGGTACGGCTGCTGATATGATGAAAATTGCAATGGTCTCCATTCATAAAGAGATGAAAAAACTCAATATGAAGTCACTGATGACCGTGCAGGTGCATGACGAACTAATTTTTGATACAGATAAATCTGAACTTTTAGAACTTAAGCAACTTGTAAAAGAGCATATGGAAAATGCGCTACCTCTCGGTGAAGTACCTGTAGTGGTAGATACCGGCGAGGGAGATAACTGGTTCGAAGCTCATTAAATTATGAGATAAGTATGATGCATTTAGCTGTAACTACCTAATTGCATCATATTTATCCCTGAAGCAACTGCAAGAATGCATTTGGATTCTGATTTGCCTGTGCAAGCGATGTAATAGAAGCCTGCTGCAAAAACTGCGACCTTATAAGTTTTAGCTGTTCTTTGGCAACATCCGCATCCTCAAGCCTTGAGATTGCTGCGTTATAATTTACTACCTGCTGCTTGATGAGTTCTTCCTGAGAACTGAGTCTGTTAGAAATACCACCAAGATATGCAGCAACTTTATTTGTGTTATTAAGAGCAGAAGCAAGACTTGTAAGCGTAGTTCCCACTTGATCTATACTGAATATTCCTAAGTCGTCTGCCGATACATCTCCCAGATCATTCAGGTCAAGCCCCGTAACACCGGCAAACATATTTTGTTTTATTGCATTGACGTCAAAATTATTGCTTTCTACGTTAAAGTCTTCATTATCAGTACTCATATCTACATTTAAAGTAAGTAAAGTATTTTCTGCGTCATATCCGATAATAAAACTTGCAGTAAATGCTCCGTCCAATAGCTGCGCCCCACCAAACACTGTAGAATCTGAAACTGTTTGTATCTGTTCTGCCAGTCTGTAGCTGGCTTTTGCAAGCGCTACTTTTTCGTCTGTACCGATAGCACCTGAAGCAGCCTGAGCTGTGGCGTCTTTGATTTTTGTTATGAGGTCATTAATATTTGCAAGAGAATCCATTACAATATTCGTTACGTTCTGTGCATCGCCTACAGTTTTCAAAGCTGCATTCATTGCACCGTTTCTTGCCTGTAATGCTCTTGATGTAATGTATCCTGCTACATCGTCAGATGCTGCATTAATTCTTTTACCTGTAGAAAGGCGTAATTGCCTTAATGAAATATCCCTGTTTGAAGTTTCAAGAGAATTATAAGCATTTTCTGCAGGGATATTTGTACGTATTCTCGAGTTTCCACCTATAGCAAATGGCATAGCTGTTATTCCTTTAAATTAATTATACTATCCTTGTATTAACTGTAAGAAAGCCTGTGGATTTGCATTAGCCTGAGCAAGTGAAGTAAGTGATGCCTGCTGTAAGAACTGAGATTTAATTAATTCGAGCTGTTCTTTTGCTACATCAGCGTCTTCGATTCTTGAAATGGCTGCGTTATAATTCACAATCTGATTATTCAGCAAATCTTCCTGAGAAACCATTCTGTTTACAACTCCACCAAGATATGATGCAACTTTATTTACGTTGTTCATTGCATCCGCAAGACTTGTAAGTGTAGCACCTATCTGGTCATTTGAAAAAATGCCTGTATCAGTAGCTGAAACATTTTCAAGTTCTCTCAGGTCAAGACCTGTAATACCTGCAAAGTTTTCTACGCTCATAGAGTTCAGGTCAAAATTATTGCCTTCAGGGTCATAACTGTTAGTTATGTTGAAATCGTCATTGTTCTTTGTGAGGTCCACATCCAGTGTAAGCAGGTCGTTTGTAGCATCTGTTGCTATTACAAAATCTGCCGAGAAAGTACCGTCGAGAAGTTGTCTTCCGCCAAATACGGTAGAATCTACCACAGTCTGAACTTGTTCGGCCATTCTGAAAGCTGCTTTTGCCAGTGCTACTTTTTCGTCTGTACCGGTAGCACCTGAAGCAGCCTGAGCTGCGGCATCTTTTATTTTGATAAGTAAGTCTGCAACGTTTTCCAGTGAATCCATTGCTATATAGGATACGTTCTGAGCATCGCCTACTGCTTTCAGGGCGGCGTTGAGGGCACCGTTTCTTGCCTGTAAAGCTCTCGATGTAATGTATCCTGCCACGTCATCCGCCGCATTATTGATTCGCTTGCCTGTGGACAGTCTGAGCTGCCTCAGTGCGATATCGCGACCCGATTTGTCCAATGCATTGTAAGCATTTTCCGAAGGAGTGTTAGTCCTTATCCTTGCATTTCCTCCTATTGCAAAAGGCATTATTCACCTCCATGTGAATTTTTATAAAGGGCTTATTTATTTATTAATTTTTTCTTACCCGAAAAAAAATTTTAACAGAACAAGTTTTTATGTCTCAACTGATATGCCAAAATCCTCAGCTTGAGTTTTAGCGTTGTTATATCAGTTTAGAATCATAACAAAAATATTCACTTTTTAAAATAGGTAAAAATCAAGCCAGAATGTCTGAATGAATTGTCAATGATTGTGTAAGTCTCGCAAAATAAATGAAATAAGGATAATTAGCGTAAGATTGTTGATTTATTTGGTGAATAACATTTCGCCTGAAAATTGATAATATTTAACATGCATGGTTTATAGTAACCAAAATGATGTATTAATAAGTAATTTAAAAAAAATCAAAAAATGTATTTTTCAGATTTTTAATAAAAAAAAGACTGTATATAATTATACAGTCGTTTTAATATTAACCAAATCTTTGCTTATTTTACAATTATGAATTTTTGTGTAATTACTTGTTCAGGAGTAAATACATTCAAAAAATAAGTGCCGCTCTGAAAGTCTTTCAGTGTAATCGTGTCGGTATTTGTTTGATTAAAAATTACGTTTCCGTAAATGTCGCTAATCTTAACGTTAAATTTAGAATATTCTGCCGGTAATTTTATCAAATCATTGCTTATAAATATTTTATTTTCACTTTCATTTACCGAAGTAAGATTATTAAGTTCAAAAATGCTGCCGTATGAGGTGATAGCATTAAGCTCAATTACTTCGTGATGTGTAATGTTTGCATCACTTCTAAGGACTATATAGAAAAGCACACCATTATCCGAAATATTTTTATCTTCAGCAGCGGATACTGATACTGTAAGATTTTTGGTGTTATCGTCAAATTTATCGGCTATGTAAGGATTGTTTAATATCTCTCCGGGCTTTATGCCCAGATAGTCTTCTTTATCCGTATTGAGAAATATATCGCCTGCAGCACCGATGTATTTTTCATTTGAGTATGCATAAACCGGAATAAATAAAGCATCTTCGGGGAAATCTCTCTCTTGCTGTTCGGGTACGGAATTGATAATGCCACCGGCTGAACGGGTTTTGTCAATATTGTAGGTTACAATAAGGTGGTCGGTTGAGGTGATATCTCCGTTTCCGTCGCAATCGGCATATGATACCTCTGCAGAATCCCATGCAAGTACTCTTTGTGGTTTCCATATAGTGCTTGCTTGTGGTCGTTTGAAACTTCTGAAATTTTTAGTGGCTGAGCCCATCCCCATATAGAGATTTATCTGATTATAGTCATCAAATGTTACAGAGCCGTCATTATTGGCGTCTCCTGGCCATACATCAATAAAACTATGTATCCTGAAAGTTTCGGGTTCTGTTTCAAGGTCAATTTTTTGTCCTAAACCGTCTTCAAAGATTGTAGCCTTGGGCTGAACAAATTCAAATGTGATAAAGCTGAAATGAGGAGCTGACTGTGTAACTGAAAATTCCAGATGAATTACTTTCGGATTATCTATACCGAGATTTCCAAGTGGAATGCCTGTACCTGTACCGATGATTATTCTGCCTTTGTTATCCTGAGATTTGCCTTCCACTACCTGTGCATTACCGAATACTCCAAAATCCCCGTTTTGCCATCCGGAAAATTTCACGTATTCAGTTTGATTATATCTCAGCTCAAAAGCTACACCATTGCAACTTTCAATATCTTTTGCATATATGTCAAATCCGAACAGGTAAGTGGAAGTAACTATGCCCTGTCTGGAAGAATCCACATCCGTTCTTACTATTTCAATGGTCTGTGCATTGCTTAAGTAAGATGCTGCAAATATTATAATTAGTAATATTCCAAATCTTTTCATATTCATTCAGCCGATTTATACGTTAATATTATTGTATAAAAAGCAATGAACGTGCCAATTATTATTATTTGCTATTTTTTCCAGAAAGAAGGGGCGAGAAGCAGAGCAACTGTAAATACTTCCAGCCTGCCGAGAAGCATAAGAAATGTAAGTATCCATTTGATTGTATCAGATAGATGGGCGTAATTATCTACAGCGCCTACGGCTCCTAGACCGGGACCGATATTATTTACGGTAGCGGCTACTACACCAAAAGCAGTGATCATATCTAATCCGAGAAGAGCCATTATTATTACTGACAGGGAAGATATGAGCATTACGAGTACGAAATATCCGGTAATATTTGCCAGTGTTTTTTTATCAACGGTTTTTCCTCCAAGCCTTACAAGAATTACAGCTTTTGGATGAATAAGTCGAATAACTTCAGAATATGCAAATTTGAAAAGCAGGACTATTCTCATTACTTTCATACCGCCGCTTGTAGAGCCTGCCATACCTCCCACGAACATAAGAGCAAAAAGTATCAGCTGTGAGCTTATGCTCCACTTTTCGTAATCAGCCGTGATAAAACCCGTAGTAGTAGTAATAGATACTACCTGAAAAAGACTATCCCTTATTCCCGTAAAAAATTCTGTCTCAGTATTTGCAATTACATCATAACTTATAAGAGTAGTTGCTAAAATAATAATTATCATAAAAGCACGGAATTCATGATTTTGCCAGTAAACTTTATAATTTCCCTTCAGCAAATGATAGTGAAGTGAAAAGTTTGTGCCTGCAAAAAGCATAAAAAGGATAATAATATAATGTATGTATGGAGAGGTGTAGTGGGCAATACTGGCATTTTGAGTGGAATATCCGCCCGTAGCCATAGTTGCGAAAGTATGAGTCATTGCATCAAACAGGTTCATACCTCCTATCATAAGCAGCAGGGTTTCAATTGCACTTATTATTACATAAACTCCCCAGAGGGTTTTTGCTGTTTCTGTAATTCTTGGTTTTAATTTATCAGCTACCGGACCCGGAACTTCTGCTTTGAAAAGTTGCATTCCTCCTACGCCGAGGAAGGGGAGGATTGCAATGGATAGTACAATTATTCCCATTCCGCCTATCCAGTGAGTTAAAGCTCTCCAGAATAGTATTCCGCGGGGAAGTTCGGTAATATCTGTAAGAATAGTAGCCCCGGTAGTAGTAAATCCTGACATAGTTTCGAAAAAAGCATCGGGATATTGGGGTATAGCTCCTGATATTACAAATGGCAAAGAGCCGAAAAGTGCAAATATTAACCAACTGAATGTAACGATAGCAGCTCCTTCTTTTGATCTGATGTCTTTGTTTTTATTTTTAATTAATAATGTGCTGCTTCCGATAATAATTGAAATACCTGCACTTGCTATTAAAGGTATGATATCGTTTGTACCATAATAAAATGAAAAGGGGAGAGGAGTGAGCATTGCCACTCCAAGAAATATGGTAATGAAACCAAGTATTTTTATTATTAGTCTTATATTCATAAATATTAACGGAAAAGATTTTCAATTGCTTTTAGTGATTTGGGCAGAGTAAAAATTATTACTTTGTCTCCGATTTCTATTTGAGTATCTCCTGTAGGAATTATCAGTTTGTCATTTTTTAATACTGCACCAACTATAGACTGTGGCGGAAAGCTGACTTTTTTCAAAGGATGTTTCGTTATTTTGCATGGTTTGCTTACGATAAATTCAATAATTTCTGCGTCCACACCGGGTATTTCAGCTACGTTTGCTACTATTTGCTTTTTCAGAAAACTTTCTATGGAGTTGACTGTAATTTGCTGTTTGCTTACGATTGCATCAAGTCCGATTGCCGGAGCCAAAGGCAAGTACTCGTTTTTGCTTATCAGGGTAATCGTTCTCGGTACTTTAATATGCCTTGCCACTATGCTTGTAATAATATTGGTTTCATCATCACCCGTTACTGCAATGAATTCATCCATATCTTTTAAGCCCTCGGATACAATTAAGTCCAAATCAGAGCCATCGCCATGAATTACTAATGCTTTATTAAGCACTTCAGCAAGTCTGTTTGCTTTTGTTTCATCAGATTCTACTATCTTTACATTAATATGGTCTTCAAGAGCTTTTGCAACAAATCTTCCTATCTGACCGCCACCAATAATTATAATATCGTCAATTTTGGAGTTCTTTTTTCCGAAATATTCGAGTGCTTCATCAATGTGGTCTTTATGGCAGATAAAAAATATCTGGTCGCCTTTTTGAAGTCTGTCATTACCGCCGGGAACTAACGTAAATTGCCCTCTTTTGATAGCTACCACACGCAAATCAGGATTGTTGTATTTTTTTCCGAGTTCGGAAAAGGGGATTCTTAATATAGGTGTATTTTCATCGAGTCTGATGCCTGTAAATTTCACTTTCCCGTTTTCAAATTCTATTGTATCAGTAGTGGAAGACATTTTAACGAGCTTTACAATAGCATTTGCAGTTTCTTTTTCCGGTTGAATTAATAAATCTACTCCAAGCTCATCATTATTGAGGCAGAATTCATCTGAAATATAACTTGTTTTCTTTACTCTTGCAATGGTATTTTTTGCACCGAGCTTTTTTGCAATTTTGCATGAAATAAGATTAATTTCATCATTATCTGTGAGAGCTACAAATACGTCTGCCTCCGGAACGGAAGCCTGAATTTGAATTCTTTGCTTTGCGGCATTTCCTGCTATAATTAATGCATCGAGAGATTCACCTGCCAGTCTTGCCCTTTCAGGATTGTTTTCTATTATAGTAATGCTGCTGTTATCAAGGAAGTTGAATCTCTTTGCCAGTTGGAATCCGATATTGCCTGCACCTGCTATTGCTATTTTCATTTCAAGTTTTGGTTTTCTTGGGATTTCTTCTGA
>CAZIXJ010000043.1:5976-12055 GCA_964542835.1 uncultured Hyphomicrobiales bacterium | reverse complement strand
TTTTAAAAGGGGGAAAACAAGGGGGATTTATTCAAGTGCTCATTTGATATTTAATTATTATATTAGTCCAATTATAACAAGGAAATCATATTATTGCATACTGATTTGCTGTTATTTATAGTTGATATTAAAGGACTTACACTTTGGTCAATTCTTATAAGTTGTTTATAATTACATGCTATACTTATAAAACTAATCTGTTCAGACAGATAACATGATATAAAAACAATTTCTGAAATCCGAACGGGAAATTAGAATCTAATCAAGGTCGCGTTTTATTATTACCAAAGTTTTGTCATCGTTGTATGTAGATTTTGCTGAATATTTCTGTACGTCTTCGGTAATAAGATATGCAATTTCCTTCGGAGGAAGATGTTTATTTTCTTTAATTATCTGTTTTATTCTGTCTTCACCATAAAAACCGCCTTTTCCGTCCTGTGCCTCATTTATTCCGTCTGTATATAATACAAGAATATCCCCTGGCTTCATTCTGATATTTTCTACGTTAAATTTTTGATTTTTTATTATGCCCAACAATCCGCCGGTGGATTCAAGATATGAAAATGTATCGGTAACAGGGCTGTAATGTATCGGCTCGCAATGCCCTGCGTTTGCATAAAGCACAAGTCTGTTGGAAGAAAGTGAAAGTTCGCAGTAAAATAATGTTACGAACCTTTCATATGGGAAAGTATCATAAATCAGATTATTAAGTTTGGAAAAAAGTGAAGAGATTTTTGGCGAGAAATTCATAGCCATTTTAATTGCACCGGATACGAAAAGAGCCTGAATAGCAGCAGAAAGACCTTTGCTTGCAGCATCGGATATGATTACTCCGAGCCTTTCTTCTTCATCATCCATATTATTGAGAAAGTCGAAATAGTCTCCGCCTACTTCGCTATCCGGAATGCAAAGTCCGAATAATTTATAATCATAAAACTCAAGATTATGCTCCGGCAGCAGTTCCTTCTGGATTTCTGATGCTTTGAGCAAATCGGAATTAATCTTTTTGTGCTTTATTTTATCATTTATGTCATTTATAGTGATGGTAGCTAAGCTACTGATAATATTCAGTGTTTCGAAAAAGGATTTTTGTATTTCCGGTGCATTAAAACCAATTACGTATTTGAAATATTTTTTATCTTTAATTTTATATAAATGCCCCACACCCGTAATGGAATAAGTGAATATTCCCACATCTCTCAGTACGGGGTCGTTTTCGGTGCTTACCGCAGACCTCTTCTCTTGCAACCCCGATAATACAGGATGCGACTCTACATCTACACAATAATTTTTGGGTATTTTCTTTACTTTACCGTACTGAAATCTGAGATTATAGGTTTTATTCTCACTGTTAAACTCCCAGATTCTGCCGCCTGATATTTTAAATCCATCATGCTCTACTATATCGGTAACAAGAGAAATTAAAAATTCGAGATCAGAGCTAAAATCTCCGGTAGTTAACTCTTCTACTAATTTATAGACTTCTCTTTGATTAAAAACATTCGATTTTTTTTTCATATAATTAAATCAGTTTCAATTTTTTCATTTCATCTTCAATTATTTTTTTATTTTTCTGCGAAACAGATAGTAACGGCAATCTTAACTTATCATTGGATAATCCGAGAAGATTAAGTGCAGCTTTTACGGGAGCCGGATTAGTTTCGATGAAATTAAGTGCCATCAGTTCCATAAGTTCGTAATGAATTTTTGCAGCTTCTGCAAATTTGCCTTCAAGTGCCAGATTAACACAATCAGAAAAATGCTTTGTCGCATAATTAGATAATACTGATACTACTCCTTCGGCACCAAGCAAAATAAGCGGAAGAGTAATTGCATCATCACCGGAAAGAACTATAAAATCATCAGGTTTGTATTTTATTATTTCCATGATTTGCTCAAAATCGCCGGAGGCTTCTTTCGTAGCAATTATGTTTTCGCAGTTTTCTGCGAGCTTAAGCTGAATATCCTGATGAATATTTACTCCCGACCTTCCGGGTACATTATAGATAATCTGTGGAATATCGACGCTGTTAGCAATTGCATAGTAATGATTATAAAGCCCGTCCTGACTTGGTTTGTTATAATAAGGTGCTACAAGAAGCACTGCATCAGCTCTATATTCTTTGGCTATTATAGTCATATCTACGGATGCCTGTGTGCTGTTAGAGCCGGTACCTACTATCAGAGGCACGCGATTATTAATATGCTCTGCTGATTTAATAATAAGTGCTTGCTTTTCTTTGGCACTAAGTGTAGCGCTTTCGCCGGTAGAGCCTGATATTAATATATTATCAGCACCATTGGTAATCTGGTAATCTATTAACCTTTCCAGCGAATCAAAATCTACTGAATAATCATCATT
Organism: uncultured Hyphomicrobiales bacterium; assembly: GCA_964542835.1. Taxonomy (GTDB): domain Bacteria; phylum Bacteroidota; class Ignavibacteria; order Kapaibacteriales; family UBA2268; genus CAZIXJ01. Next base: position 9,693 of record CAZIXJ010000043.1, on the reverse strand, counting down.
AAAAGGAGTGATTAATGCCGTCGTCGTACCGGTAAACTTTTTTTTCATATCTAACCTGCTATTTATAAAAATTATCTGATTTATCAATATTTGCACAATTTTTAATTTAAAATTACAATATAAATATTTTAATTAAAATATAAAAATTATTTTATTACAAATTGCATTTTAAAGCAAAAAAAATCCCCGACGAAAATATATCGACAGGGATTATATTAAAATTTCAGCAGAAAATTATTCTACAATAAATTTGCCGCTTATTGATTTATCTTTGTTTTGAATTTTAATGATATAAGTACCCGATGCAAATTGAGTGGCATCAATATTGAATAAATTATACCCTTTTTGTATTATTCTGTTATTCATTTGCAGCACTTTATTTCCCTGCAACGTAATAATTTCAATACTTATTTCTCCTGCTTCGGGAGAGAGGACATTAAGATATGCTGTTTCTCCTACAGGATTAGGATTTATCTCTGCATCAAAGCCGCTCATAATACCATCATTTACCGAAACATCAGTTTGTGTGGTAAAATTGAATATGTCAGACCAAGGTCCGTCTGCTGCTTCCGACCATCCTCTTGCTCTCCAGTAATAAGTAGTGCCGTAATCAAGATTATATACATAATGTACGGGATCCCAGACTTGTCTTCTGCTTTCTACTATAGTACCATCATCAAATGTTTCGGAAGTAGAAATCATTATCTCGTATCCGTATGCTTTCGGAACTTCCGACCAGGTAAAGGTCAATTCAGGATTTATATCTTCCGAGTTATTTTTCGGAGAGAAAAGTACCGGTGCTTCATCAGGTGCTTCATCAATTACTCTGAAGCTCCATGCTACGGTATATTTGCTTTCCCCGAAATCGTTCAGAGATTTTACTCTCCAGTTGTATGTTTCGAAATTGTCAAGTCCCGAAAGAAGATATGTTGTATCCGTTAGCACGGTATCAGTTATTAAATTCTGAAAGAACGGGTCGGTGGATACTTCGAGAAGATATTCACTTGCTCTCGGTTCACTGTGCCACAAAAGTTCTACTTCTTTAGGCATCTTTTTAGCTCCGTTTGCAGGGGATATTAGCATTGGTCTTTCAGGCACATCTATTCCGGTGGTAAACATATGAGGTTCGCTCCACATACTTTTGCCTTCTGAATTTGAAGACCTTACAGTCCAGTAATACGTTGTGTTTTCTTTGAATTTGAATGAAGTAATCTGAGCATAAGTATTTGGTATGGAATCTCTGTAAAGTATTATAAATTCCATTTCAGGCTCGTATGCAAAAGCTATTTCATAATACTCTGCCGTTTCCACATCCGACCATTCAAATCTCGGTATCAATGGTACGTTCACTGCACTGTCTGCCGGAGATAAAAGAATAGGAGCCTGCAACTGTGTTCTGAATTCAAAAACTTCAGACCATTCGCTGTTACATCTGTATGTAGAGTCAGAAAATGCCACACGTAATTTCCAGTAGTAATTTTGGTTAAATTCAGTTAATTCAAAGTAAAATTCTGAACCGGCAATATTTGTATCAGCAAGAACAAATTCAAATTCAGGGTCATTAGCAAGCATTAAATCATATCTTGCATCTTCGCCTTTATCCTGCCATTTTAATGTAAGGTGTCTGTCAATGCCGGCAGAGCCGTCAGCCGGATAAATAATATCAGGAGTGGATTGTTTGGTCATAAATGAATAAGTATCAGACCACAGACCTACATTATCGCCGTCATCTCCCCTAACTCTCCAGTAAAACATAGTCATATTTTCTTTTACGTCAAATTTCATTCCCGTAGTATCTACATCAGTAAATGTATAAACTGTATCACTTACAAAATCTGCACTGTCGCATATCTGCACAGTATATGCAGAAGCTCCTTCTACAGGTTGCCATTTAAAATCAGTTTCAATAGGCACGCATAGCCTGCCATTTGCGGGCATTTCAAGTTGGACGGGAGCATACTGAATTTTGAAATCGGTTTGTTCTGACCATTCCGTAATACATCCGTCAAATTCCTGCTTCACTCTCCAGAAATATTCTTTGTTATAGTCGAGAGGGAAGAAAAGTAAAATTTCTCTTTTATCTGCAGTAAAAAGTGTATCATATGTAAGCCTTGAAAAATCTGAAGTATCTGATACCTGCACGAGAAACATATCGGCTATGTCATTTGTATCAATATGATCCCACTGGAACCTAACTCTGAATACAGAATCCATATACACAGGCAGCCCCGTAGAACCGTCATCAGGCAAATAATTCACTGCAGGAGCTCTTAAAGATTTGAATTCGGCAATATCAGACCAGTCTGAACCGCAATTACCGAATATTCCTTTTGCAGTCCAGAAATAAGTATGATTATATTCCGGAAGAGTGTAAGTATAAGAAGTGTCGGAAAGATTAGTTTTGTGGATAAGAGTATCTGTAAGAGCCGAATCGGTATAAACGATAAATTCATATGAATCTGCCCCGATATCATTCCATACCGCTTCATGATTGCGACTTACGCATTTATTCATATTCATTGGATAAACTAAACCGGGAGCGGCTTTTCTCGTTCTGAAAGTTCTTACCTCAGAAATAGTTTCATTGTCATCCACATCATATGCTTTTACTCTCCAGAAATAAACAGTATCGGGATAATCAAGCGTAATTTCATGTTTGTCAAGGGTAAGACCACCTCTTCTGTATTCGAGGGAATTAAAAAGCGAATCATACCCAATCTGAATTTCAAATGATACGAGATTTTCTTCTACGTCCCATTCAAATTCGTATGTATTGGAAACGCACCACGAGCTGTCTGCAGGACTTACAAGTCCGAACTGAGACTTGGCAACAGTAGGAAGAAGCACCCCCATCACTATTATTATGATAATACTTTTAAAATAATTCATCTAAAAACTCCGGAATATTTTTAATAATATTTAATTTCAATTTGTTACAAAAATAACTAATTTATGTTTATTTCTATTTTTTTTAATTATAATAATATTATGACGAAGATTAAAAAAATATAACTTAAATTATCTTAAATCAATTACTTCAATACCCTGTTTTATTTCAAATCTGAAATCTGAATCCTTTATTTCAGGATTGATTTTCAAATCGGATATTTTCCATCGGTATTCTGAATAGTCTTGCTTATAGAGGATTTCCCGTATTTCATAATTATCTTGATTAATAATTAATTCGATATTTTTTATATTGTGGGGATTGTAGTAATCTTTTTTTGAAGTAAGATGTAGTTTGTATCCCGAAACGCCGGCAGAGGATTTGTAAGCTGTTATCTTGGAAGGCTCGAAATTCTCCAGTAATTCAAAGAAAAGAGATTCCACGGAAAGTTCAGAATCGAAAGAATTAAAAGAGCTAATCAATACGTTACTATCCTTTTCGGAATAATTCCATATCGTATTTCCATCCGAACAGATAGTTCTTTCGTAGAGATTAATAATGTATTTATCATTTTTTGAAGCAGTAATATCACCTTTTACGGAGGATACAGGGTCGTAAAATCTGAGATGAATTGTATTTATGCCACTGAATTTGCTTTTCAGGGTATTATATATTTCATTTTTATCAGCAGAAAAAGCCTGCCCTAAAGCAACGCAGAACATCAAAATAATTACCGAAAGAAATTTATTTGAGTTTTGCATCTATCTTACCTCTTACTCCGCTGTAATGAGTTAATTCGGCACTTACGTATCCAATTAGAATTTTTGTGG
>CAZIXJ010000043.1:0-5966 GCA_964542835.1 uncultured Hyphomicrobiales bacterium | reverse complement strand
TACCGGTATTTTTCTTTCATCATCAGTGAGCCATATAAATATATGCCCTTCACTTTTGAATAGCCCGCCTTCCATTACGAGCGGTTTTATTACTACGCATCTGAATTCACCGGCTTCTACTTCTACAGTTTCGCGACCCATTACTTCCACCCCGAGATTATAAGTAGTATCATCAAAGAAATTTTTCAGATATACTCTCTCTCCTTTGTTCATATTACGCAGGTCCATTGTTCTTACATAATAAAATGCAGAGACTACGTCGTGAACATATTCATGAGTATCATATACAGAATCTTTTGTAACGGCTTTATTTCTGTAAGGGTCAAATATGGCTTTAAAATCTCTTTTGTAATTGCCTTCCCTGTTTTTTTGGGTAAATTCCCAAGGGAAAATACCACCAATATCTACGAGTGAAGTGTATCTGTTCCTTACTTTGTAAATCCATTCGAGGCTTTTCAGAGAATTTACTTCAAATCGAATATCATAAGTTTTTCTGCCGAATTTTTCTACAGGCTCAGGCATAATTTCAAAGTATCCTGTGCCTGCTTTTATAAATTTATAGCCAACTCTGTATTCTAATTTTTCCCCCAAACCAAATGCCTGATTTTCTACGTACCTGAAATTTTTCTCTACGGGTTTTATTTCATAAGTATCATAAAGCCTTTCTTTTTTGTTTGCCGGTTTTGCATTGATTGCAAAAGCGATAAATAAAAAGAAAAGCCCTGTGAAAATTTTTCTATTTGCCGTAAAAAGCATTTATTACAATCCGGTAAGGTCAAATTTTATCGAAAATCTCATAGTATTTGCAAGAGGATGATTTTCTTCGGTAGTAAGTATAAAACCAAAGTCAAGATTGAAAATATCATATCTTACTCCTGCACCGAAAGTCCAGTATTTTCTGTCGCCTATTACAGAAGGCTCGGAGAAATAGCCGATTCTTCCGGCAAATAATTGCTGGTACCACCATTCCATACCCATAGATATTTCGGCTCCGGGATAGTCCCATGCAGATACAAATGATATTGGAACGGGGTCGGGACCGGTACTGTCTCTGTAAACGAGTAATTTACCAAAATCAAATGCAAAATTCAAAGTATTGAATTCATCTTCATATAATTTATATGCAGCACCTAATTTCAGCATTGTAGGAAGCGGATCTGATTCATTAATATAAGTAATCTGCGGACCTACGTTTTTCAGGTTGAATCCGAGTGATAATCTGTCTTCTACGCCCAGACCGAGTACTTTCAGATTCTGAGGTTTCCACATCAGTCCCAAATCAAAAGATGCACTTCTGCCGATACCTGCATCCTGCTGGGCAGTGGAAGTAGGGGTAAGATTAGACTGAATATAACGGAGGTTTACCCCAAGCCCCAAATCTTTTGCTACGATAGTACCGTAGGATAGCCCGAGAGTAAATTCATTAGAATTAAATTTTCCAAGCACATCGCCATTAAATGCTGTCCTAGTGAATTCGCCGAGATTCATAAAGATGAAATTCACTGCTATTGTACCGTCTATCTCTTCCAGATACATTCCGCCTGAAAGATAACTGTAGAATAAATCGGCATTGAACTGTGGTAGCCATTTGGAATAAGCGAGAGACACTTCTTTGTATTTTTCGTATGTTACTTCGTTATACTGATTATATCGGGGAACGTAATCAAGAAATCCAAGACCAGCAGGATTCCAGTAAACAGCATTAATATCATCAGTATAAGCCACCCCGGTCTCACCCATAGAGCTTGCTCTTGCGTCAGGCGTAATTAGCAGGAATGGTACCGATGAGCCACCTGCCTGCGAATACAATTTATTAGTTAAGCCAGATAATGTTGCTATTAAAACACTTAGCAGAAATATTGCTCTGATTTTCATCTGCTGTATCCTCCGTTTCACTTTATTTATTATTAAAAAATATAAATATACAAATTTTATTCTAAATGAAAAACAATAAACGTGCCACAGGCAAAATTATTAATTACCATGGAAAATCAGTTTATTGCTTTTAGTTGCTCTGTTGCCGTTGCTGTCTGTAATTATCAGTTTGTAAAAATATACACCTGCAGGAGCGGGATTGCCATTGTCAAGAGTTCCGTCCCATTCTGCTTCTCCTTTCAGCGAACCCGAAATCAAAAAATCTTCTTCAAATATTTTCTGCCCCAAAGTGGAATAAATCTCAAGTTTCGTATCAAGGGGAGGAGTAAGATTGTTTTTAAAACTAATAGTAGTAACATCATTGAAAGGATTAGGATAATTTGTCAAATCAGTTATGAAATAGCCTTCGTCTCTTCCTGCAATTCTGAAATATGTTTCAGTTTCAGTGAAATTGTTAAAGATATCCCATGCTCTTACCTTGATGCTGTGAATTCCAGGCTCCAGATGCTGAATATAATCCTGAGCAGTTCCGTATCTCGTGTCATTGAGCGATGGAGTGAATTTATCCGTAAGGTCCATAGCAACGGGGTTGTCATTTATCCAAGCTTCTATTTTGTGTCCTATTCCAAGCCCGGTAGTATTTATACCGCTTTCATCGAATAAATCCACAATAAGAAGTGGTTCTTCTCTTACATAATCTCCTTCATCAAAAACTCTGTCATCAAGGAATACTTCAATATCAGGTCCTTTTGTATCTGAATATGAATTTTCAGCAATGCCGTTTACCGTGTAATTCCTGTAAACACCCTTGGCATAGCGGTTATCTTCAGAATAAGAATATAAATACATCCTTCCGAGGCTGTCGCTGAAGCTGATATCTTTCGGGATAATAGTTTCCGCATCAAATTTGCCGTTTTTTACTTCAAAAAGCCCTTTACTCAAGGCTGCACCGTGCTTTCTGAAGAGAAAATGACTTGATGACCCTTGTTCTACCAAATCAAAATACTTATCGCCTTCGCGAATTGTAATTAATATACTTCCGTTAAAATCATTAATTATTTCTCCGGTTATTGCGTTTCTTACAGAACCTGCAATTGTTACGTCGCTTAAAGCCTTTAATTGAACAGCTTCGGTAATATCTTCGGATGAAATTCCGATAATGGAATCAACTGATATATCATACTCAGGTATGTTTAATTTTAATGAAGGGTCTCCAAGCAAAAAGAATTTTTCATCGTTTGTACCGTTTCTTTGCTGCTTTACTGAAAACATAGCTTCACCTATAGTCGGGTAAGAGCCGTCAGGCTTTCTAAGGAAAATATTTTTGTAGAGAAGTTCATTAATAGCAGCATTGGAAGACGCAAGCACAACTCTTGTAGCTGAAAATATACCGATAGCACCACCTGATTTGCTGCTTAGAAAAAGTTCGGAACCGGTATGTGTTTCAGGATTGTCAAATCTTCCGTAGTCGCAGGTAGCAGCCGTAAGAAAAGAAAGTTTGTCGAGATTATTCAGCAGCTTTATGTGTGTATTGGTTTCAAAAACTCTTTCGTGAGTCCAAACCCCCGGATTTCCATGTCCGATAAAATTAAGGAATAAAGCACCCTGATTATTAACTGCGGATAAAATATCCTTGCTCACATCCGGCTTTCTTATTTCGCCTCCGAGGTATTGCCTTTCATATTCCACCAGTAGTATTTTTTCTTTGCTGAATGCTTCATCTATATAATAATCTGCAAGGTCTTCAGATTGATTATTGTGTAGAGGACCGTCGGAAATACCATCTGTAGGTCCGTCATCTGCTATGAGAATTGAATTTGCCCTCCATGCGTCATTACTGGAATTATTTTCATAAAGGTCTAATTTATTTACTATCCAGTTGCCTTCTTCATTACTATTAATAGTAATTCTTCCGAGAGCAATATCAGCAACGTCATCATCGCCGTCTATTCTCATAAAATAATCATCGGTTGCAAAGTCATAATTTATTTCGTTAAAGCTGTCTGATGCAGGCGTGCTCTGATATACAGGTATGCAATTCACTGCACTTGTATTAATATTTCTGTAATCATAATGTCCATCTCCCCACAACATTACAAATTTGGGCTTATTGCTCCAGTTATGATATGAAAACGCAATAAAATCTCTAATAGCTGTAATATCTAAGACTCCTGCTGCAAATTCGTTATAAATCTGTTCAGTAGTAAATATACCTACGCTTATTCCACTCTGTGCCTCACGATATTCTTTATATTTTTGAGCTGATTCGAGCAAATTTTTATGCGTGATTAAAATCATATCTGTATTTTTTGGATTTGCCCTTAAATTTTCAAACTCAATGGAAGAAATATTTGCAGTTTTTATTTTGGAACTTATAAAATAATTCTTATCCGGTGAATCTATTTGGTCTCTGATTATAAACATACCACCTGTATTGGCATAATTTTTCATTAATTTGGGATTTGCAGGGTTAGTTATGTCAAATCCAAAAATTCTCCCTGAAAATCCGTTCGCAGATAATTCTGTAACACCATCATAAATTTCTCCGGTGAATATACTTAGTTCATTATCTAAAGCAATCATATCGCGAGGATAATGTATCTCATAATAATCAAGATAATTGGTATAGCCGCCAACGGCTGCATTATTATAAACCAGTTCCAGTTTACTTCTGTTATCGGATGCAATTTGGGATGCAGGTATCGTAAAATCACGAGTTTCGCGGTAAGCGTGTGTATATTCATAAGAGTTGGTACCGAGAAAAATATCGCCTATTTTAGTATCATTTTCAAAAATGTCAAATAATGCGGCAGATTCGGGCGAATTATGTGCAACTGAAATTCGGTATCTTATTTCACCACTCCTGTCGAGATTGTGCAGTTTGTTTATAAAAGGGGTTTCAAAGTATGACTTTCCGAACCAGCTTGTTCCTCCCCCGAGCGGATAAGGGCATTGCATTTCTTCTTCAAAAAGAATTCTTTCGGTATATTTCGTAAGTGTGCGTTCGGGATTAACTTCTGTAGCATTCGGTTCTGCTCTTTTGCCGTCTCTGCCGCCATAGGTAAGTAAATACGAATTTTCGTCAGAAAAATGATTAATATATCTGGATACTTTGTTTCTTTTATATTCAAAACCTCTTGTGCCGGCAGCAAAAAATATTACTTCTTCTATCTCACCATTGTCTTTTGTATTTACAATGATTTCCTGCTCCGGCATTGAATTTCTTAATTCATCTGAAAGGGTTTCAGTTAATACTTTTCCGCCATAACCAAATATTTTAAGAGTTTTTGCAGTCTGTGCATCAGTTGGTATTCCCATATCGCTAAGTTTTGAAGCAGAAATTCTGTAAACGCCTTTTTCAGGAATCGTTATTTTAAACCAGTTTCCAGATGTTAAGTTTTTATAATCATCATCGTTCAGGAAACTCTCTTTAGATTTTTCATTTTCCCAGAATCTTGACTGATTGTGATTTATCGCATAGTGGAAGTCTTCTTCTGCAGAATAATTTCTTTTTCCTGTCGGATTAGCATCAAATTCAATTTCAGCAGTAATTTTTTCAGGGATTTCAATTGTTCCGCCATTATTATATGCTACTCTTAGTCTAAGTTCGGCTATGTGCCTTCCGCGTGAAATACCGAGATAATTTATTTCGGCAATATCAAATTTCGGATTTTTGGAATATGAATATAAATCAGGATTATAATTGAGCCTCAGATTTTCATAATCATATTCGGGAGTAGGTATTATTTTTTTGTCGAATTTTTTATATCCCTGTATATTGTAATTTTTTAATTCATATTTGCCTTTTCCGGGTACGAAAATGCGTGCCGAATAAACAATTCTTGCAGGCTCGCCTTCAGAAGTTTCTTCCGTGAAAGTGTTCCTGATTACAGGAAGATATGTTTTATTGCCGGAATCATCTGTTTTTTCGGTGAACCCTTCTACCTTCGGAGTATATTCAATTGCCAGTGATGTCGGCGTTTCGCCAAGTATTTTCAAATCAGAAGCAATTACTGATGATATTCCCAAAAGAAGGAATATATATATGATTATTATTATTTTTTGCCTAAACATATTTTTTACCTTTAAAT
>CAZIXJ010000042.1:0-12136 GCA_964542835.1 uncultured Hyphomicrobiales bacterium | reverse complement strand
CCGTTTAATTTTATCGTAGTATCAATTATTTCAAATCTTTTGTCTTCAAATAAAGATATTTCGAGCATTTGAGGAATTTTTGAAAAATTGCTTATTTTATAAAATATCTCTATTGGCTTATCCCTGCAAATCGGCTTTTTGTAACTCTTTTCAATTTCTATTAATCTATCGTCAGGAGATAATACCAACTCTGTTTTGCCCAGTGATTGTACAAATTCATCAGATTTGCCTTCTATTAATAATTTAGTAAGAATATTTTTACTCTTAATTTCCTTACTAATAAATGCCGAAAAGTATAAATTTATTTTATCCTCATTATTAAAATGATTATTTTTTACTTCATATTTTAATTTGCCATCGCCGGTTTTTTCAAAATCACCCTCTATATACTCCAATCCATACGGCAATATGCCTAATAATTCAAAATTTATAATGTCCTCAGGGACATCTTTCCAGATTTCTATTGAAAAATTCACCGTATCTCCAATACAGGGTTTGTAGTTATCAACTACCATATTGATACTTGCAAAAGCCTCCCGCATATATATATCATCATAGAAATAGAGCATACCCATTATATATACTCTTTCAGGATAATACTTTTCATGAAACTCAGAATGCCAGAATAAACTATCGTGATTATAAATATGGTTCAGATTTGATGCAAAATTAATATAATTATATTCGTCGGGCACATAGAATGGTTCGCTTTTAAAATGCCTCCATTGCAAATCTACAGGTATTTTTCTGTTTGCTACTATAAAATCACGCTCTTCTATCTCGTCTATCATTTCATAATCCGGAAAATCGGGAGAAAATATTCTTGAGGAATCAATAACATCTTTCCACATATAATTACCTCCTATTTCATAATTTAAACTTACTCTTCTGCATATCATATCTTCAGATAAAAATATAAATACAGAACCGGAATCTTTTTTCAAATCCGGTTCGTGAACCCATTCTCTATGATTTGGCGTTTTTATGATATTCCAATAATCATACGACATAAAGCATCTTAAATCTAAAATGTATTTAGTATTGGGTTTTGGCTTCTGAATAAATGGCTGAAAAAAAAATTCCGAATATGTTTTGACAGCATATCCGGTTGTAAAATCACTACTTTTAGATTTACTTGTAAATGTTCCATAACTTAAATAATGTTGATTATAAGGGTCATTATCCCAAGTGTCTGGGTTTTGAACATAATAATTATCAATATCAGCATCGTAAGTATATTTTTGATAATACGGTATTTTAAAAGAAAAAAGAAAAATATTCGGATTTGCCCATCTTGCAAATATATCTGAAGAGAACCCTGCCCAGTTAAGTGTATGATTGTTTGTACAAAATGGATAATCAAAACCGGCGTAATTCCATGTTTGTTCAATTCCTGAGTTGCATATCAGATTATATTGAGTATTACAAAACAGATTAGTATCTTTAATATTTATAACAATATATCCGGGATTAGAAAATAAACCTTCATTATTAATACCGGTATATCTGATTATAATTTTTCCATATAAATTAAAGTCTCCTTTAATATGAAGAGTATCAAATTCGTTTGCCAAAGAATGCTTATCAAGGAACAGATTCAGGTTGTAGTTTGTAAGTGTTATGTCTTCAATTCTTTCTACATTAATATCGTTACTTATAATATCAGAATATGGTATAGCTATGGCAGTATAATCATTTTCTTCAATTTCAATCAGGTCATTTCGGGCAACAGGTATATTGATATCATTGGAAATATATTGCTTATATGCTGATGATTCGCTGCTTTTTCCATAAACATCTGTTAATTTATATCCAAGTTCACATAAAATATTATATTCAGTTTGAGATGGAAACCTTTGGTAAGTCCCTTTTTTAAGGTATGGATACATTATATGACCTTCACCGTTTTCTTTGCAGGTATCAATATGACTGAGGCTTACTCCTTTTCTCCACTCTGATGAAGCAGCAAGGAATATATTATCATTGTTTGAACCTTTGAAATATACAGATGTTGAATTTGTTGTACATTCGTTATTAATGTCAGATAAAGAGACATTGTCGTTAACCTTTGGGTTGATGAAACTGTCAATTAATTTGAATTCTTTTGTATTGTTTAAAATATGTATAAAAGTATCATATCTTGAAAAAAAACGATTGAACTTTATCTCTGCATCAAAATCTTTGCTGTTTATCAGAGTTCCGAATCCAAGACTGTGAATTACTTCGTGAAGGATTGCAGAGTAAAAATCAGTATTATCAAATTTTGTTGCTTCATAATTATAATTAAAATCAGTTTTTGTATTTATTATAATCTCCCCGTAATAAGGCAAATCCTGATAATTATACTTAATTTCACGTATTATCTTAACGATCTTAACGGGTTTTCTCTCAATTCTACGTATTCTCTTAACGGGTTTACTAAGAGTATTCATATCTGTGTACAAATATTTATACGGTTCTTCTCCGGTATTAATGGCAAGCCATACCGCACCTTCAGTTATTGATGATGTTTCATTGGAGTTACGATAAAAAACCTGCCTTGCAGAAGCAGTATATCCTGCACCGTCATATTCTGCGGATAGCTTGTATTTTACAGGCAAATCACTTTTAAATTCAATTAATTCCGTCAAATCTTCAAATAATTTCACTAATACATTTCTCCTTGCTTCAGATAAATCCTCATTGAAAAAATAATCGAAAATTAATTCATCATTTTTATCAATAAGCAAGAGAAAATTACCGGCTACAATAGTATCTGTATCGGATGGACTAAGTTGCAGGGAATTAAATTCATTTATTATTATCGGATTATGTGAATAATCATTGGGTCTGTAATCCGAGGCAGATAATAAATAACTAAGCGAAATAAAAAGCAAAACAATCTTTTTCATAATAAAATGGGGAGGGATAATCTCCCCATCTCCTTTTATTCAATTATTAATAATATATTTACAATATCTTCATCATCAAAAGTAAGAACTACAAAATAAGCACCCGGCAAATATCCTGTTGCATCTATCTGGAAAAAATGAGAGCCCGGCATCAATAAGCCCTCGTCTGAATCATAGCGAAGCGTACTCCAATCATAATCAAATATTTTTATAACTGTACTTTTCGGTTCGGATAAGAGTAAATCAATATTTATAATGTCATCTGCAGGATTAGGAGCAAGCCCTACCTGAATTTCTCCGTAATGAGGCATACAATCATGATTGGTAATTGACTGAGTATATTCGCAACCATTTGCATCAGTAACAGTTACTGTATGAGTTGCCGGAAAACCTTCAATTTCATTATACATTAGCCCGTCTTCACCCGGATCCCAGACAATGGTATATGGTGGTAATCCTTGTGTTTCAGGATCAAAAACTATTTCAGCTCTTGATTTCCAACAATCACCATCACCATAATGAATATCTTTAACTATTAAATCATAATCAAAAACAGGTACAAGATTAAGTTGAATATCTAATTCTTCTTCGCAACCATTTGCATCAGTAACAGTAACAGTATAAGTGTCTGCTTCGAGATTATCCGCAATATTTGTATTATTGCTTGGATCATGAGACCATTCATATTGATACGGTGGTGTGCCTGATAGTATTTCCAATGTTATACTGCCTTTTGATATTGGAGAATGACACCCCGGACCATATATTGAATAAGTTACTTCAAGCGGCGGTTCAATAGCATTTATGGTTATATCATCAGTTTCAATACAAATAGCATATTCATGTCTGCAAATTGCTTTAAAAGGATATGTCCCCGGATCCCAATTAAACCAATAGTAAACTCCATCTTCAAATAGGTCATATTCTCTGTCATCTACTCTTAATTCAGGGTTCTCACACCCTGAAAAATTTGAAACCATAATCACGCCTTTTTCATTTTCCGGGTCGCACCCACAATCTTGCTTGGATAGCACGTAAGTAATCTCATCATATTGCTCAGGTATAGTAACGGTAAATGATTCCGTACATCCATTAGCATCTGTTACAGTAACAGTGTAAGTCCCCCCTTCGAGATTTGCGTGATAATTGTTGGTTGGGTACTCAGGTTCAAATGGCGAGCCGTCTTTTTCCCATTGAATTGAAATAGGTTCAGTTCCACCTGTCACTTCATATTGAATAAATCCGGTTCCATAACAAGCATGATATTGTTGCCCCCAAGAAATGAGATTTAATTCAAGGAACTCGTCAGGTCCATTGACCGTTAATGTCTCAAATGATGTATAAATCCAATTTTGATCACCACCTAAACTGCCATTAACTTCAACCTTAAGTTCATATTCGCCGGGGCATAGTTCTGTTATCGTTCCAGTCAATGAATTACCCTTTTGATATGTGCCTGAAGCCAGTTCAATATAATCATTTAAATCATCATCCCAAAGCATAACTCTATATGGAATTGTATTAGGAAAACCAACAGGACAATATTGATTAATATAATATTCAATAGTACCATCACAATCACAATATGCATGCTGAATAACATTTATTGAGCCACCAAATTCATCAGCTTTTAAATTAAAAGCTGATAGAACCATTAATAATACTATACTAAAAATTATTTTCTTCATTTCAAAACTCTTTCTTTATTTTCAAAAATTATTTAATATATAAAATTTCAATTGTGGACATACGTATAGTATATCCAAGCCTGCGGTCAATGCTATTCGTAGTAGCAAAGTAGGCGTGGACTGATGGGTGAGCCTCATTAGTCCTTTTTTTTAATATGGTATTTTAGTACACTGGTGGCATTTTTGTGCCCTCCTTATTTTCTAAAAACAATCGAACTATATATTTTATTTGCCGTAAAGCAATTAAATTGTCTAAATTCTGTTTTTTGAGAGAATCTATTTGAACTTGTAAAAGATAAAAAATAATAGCAATAGAGCAGATTTGGAGAGAAATATCCTGCAATAATTTTCTTCATTGCTCGTCTTAATATTGACCATTTTCGTTAATATTATTTACTAATTCTTTTTTCATTAGTTTCACATTATTATAGAATAATTCACTAATGCAAATGTAATAAACTTTTTTTTAATATGCAAGTATTTTATTTTGAATATTTTCCAATTATTCAAAGTTAATGTTTATTCTTTATGTAGTCCGGTTTTTAATTTTTTGAACCATTTTTCCAGTATATTTACGAGTATTAAAACAAACAGCACAACGAGAGTAAGTAAAATGGCTGATAAATTGTTCCCAATCCCAATCATACTTCCAATGCCTGCAAGCATCCAGATTACGGCAGCAGATGTAACTCCGTGTATTAGTCCGTCTTTTGCCAGTATTATGCCTGCTCCGAGAAATCCAATTCCTGAAACTACCTGCCCGAGAACTCGTGATGGGCTTCCGTCTCCGGTATATGCTGATGCAATGGAGATAAATGTATAAGCACCCAGTGTAACGAGCATACTTGTTCTTATGCCGGCTGGTTTTCCTTTTATTTGCCTTTCAATACCAACTAAAAAACCACACAGCAATGCAGTGCCAATACCTGCTACGTTAAGTGGATACAAGTAAATGTCAGGATTCATTTTAATAACTCCGCTTTATCGTTTCTAATAATTCTTTAATTCAATTATTTATATATACGATAATCTATACAGTCATATTTAGATTATCCTTAAAAATAGATAATTAGAGCATTTATAATAACAAAAATTGCAAGGGTTTAGTTCATACAAACAATTTAATCCTGAAATGAGAGACAGTAGATGTATTCCAATTCAATTACAGCTCTTCGGCAGGCTCGGAATTCTGGAAACGATTTTTTCTCCGACAAGTTTATGATTGACGTGGAAATTTTCGGTGATGGATAAAAAAAAGGCTGCTTTAAATAAGCAGCCCATTTTGAAAATTTTATGATTAGCTCAGTTTTGAGCGAATCTTTTTCTCAGACATACCACGCAGATAATAAAGTTTCGACCTTCTTACTTTACCTTTACGTAATACTTTGATGCTTTGGATAAGCGGAGAAAACATAGGGAAAATCCTTTCTACTCCCACGCCGTTGGAAACTTTTCTTACGAGGAATGATTTGTTGATACCACTGTTTTTCAAAGAAATTACAATACCTTTGAAATGCTGGATACGTTCTTTTTCGCCCTCGATTACTCTTACTGCAACATCTACAGTATCACCGGCTCTGAACTCAGGTACATCCTGATAGTTGTCGCCGTCTTTCTCTTTCTTCAGGTCTTCGACCTTCTGAACCGTTCTTGCGTTTACTAAATCAATTTTATTCATTTTAAACTCCCTTGTAAAATACAGAGCATCAAAATTACGAAATTTTTACAAAAATAACAAATGTTTTTTTTATTCTTGCATTTTTAATATTTTTTTATCAAGCAATGTAGCTTTTTCTGAAGAAACTTCTCTTACATATTCCATTTCTTTTACCCAGCCGCTTGCTAAATCTACTACATATCTCATATTTAAAGTAATGCTCGTTTCAGGTACATCATCCATATCCTTTATTTCTTTTTCTATTGCACTGAAGAAGTCGAATCCAATCACAAATCCTTCCTGTCCGTTAGTTTCGAGTTTCACGGAGACGTCTATAATACCTTCGTCGGAATCAAGTTTGTTAATCGTAGCAACAGATGCTATTTGATGTTCCTTAGGTTCTTCACCTTCTTCCGCGAATGGTTCTTTGATAGTTCTGAAAAACATTGTTGTATCTTCCATATTCAGTTTATCGCCGTAAAAACTGTGAAGATAGCGAAATTCTTCACCTATCCCGACCTGATGCTTTATAAATCCTTCGGCATTTTGAGCAAAAATTCTGTCAAGTTCTTTCATTATTTGGTCTTTTGTGGGTTTTTGTCTTGGATTGGCAGCATTTTCCTGAAACATTTTCCAGTTTTTTTCCATAGCATATCTTACAACGGATATGAGCAGATTCATGCTTGTCAGGTCTTCGTAGCCTCCGTCTTTTTTTGTAGTATAGAATACTTTGGTGCCGTGAAAAATATCTTTTCTGAGTTTTTCATCGTGAGTTTCGGCTTCGGTATTTTTTAGTGAATACTTAGCCTGCATTATGAAATTAGTGTCAAGCACTTCCGCTACAGTAATTTCAAGCTCCATATCAAGAGTGTCATTTTCTTTTTCATCACCTTTTTCTTTGAAGTATGAGATGCTTGTGTAATCGTAAGTGGCGGTTTCGCCCATTTCCCATGCGGGAGTAACTGAAATTTTGCCGTCTTCCACCAATGTCTGTGCATTACAAATGTTGAATGAGACTAATGCGAATGCTATTATTAATAGCTGAATATTTAACTTCATAAATCACCATATTATTATTTTTTAAAAAATGCATTATATAGACAATGCAAGATAATAAAAAGTTACATTTTTATAAACAATTTGTTGGTCTTGGAAGTCCGGCAATTCTGCAAAGCCCTTTTACAGGTCCGGTAGGAAATAGTTTATAAATGTCTTTCAGGCATAAGCCGGTATCTCTGCAAATTGTTCTTATCATCGGAGTATCTTCATTTTTATTAAAATAATCACGCATATAAAAAATAAGCCTCCAGTGCTTGGTATCAAGATAATCAACACCTTCCTGATAAGCTATAAGTTCGGCTACATCAAAATCCCACTTTCTGAAATCTTTCAGAAAGCCTGTTTTATCAAATTCTATACCTTTTGCTATTGCATATTTTACCATATTTGCCTCTTTTTAATATTCTAATTTCTTACTAAATTCTTGTTAATTCAAACAGATATTTCTTTCTGTAACCGATATGTTGTATATATTAAGGAAGTGTATTATATTTGCAGAACATTATTTTTCAATTTGGATAACTATGACTGACTATGATGTGCTCGTAATAGGAGCGGGTGTGGTGGGGCTTGCAGCAGCCCAAAGACTTGCTTCGAAGAATATGTCCGTACTTGTATGCGAAAGAAGAGGCTCTTTTGGGAATGAAACGAGTTCGAGAAACAGCGAGGTAATACACGCCGGGATTTATTATAAGACTGATTCGCTGAAAGCAAAATTATGTGTGCCGGGAAATGAAAAATTGTATGATTGGTGCAAAAAATATGACGTTCCTCATAAAAGAACAGGAAAATATATTATTGCTTCAAAACCTGATGAATTGGATAATCTCAATAGTATTTATAATCAGGGTCTTGCAAATGGAGTAAAAGGTCTTGAATTTGTAAGCGAAAAAGAGGTGAATGCCGCAGAACCTTATATTATTTCCGCAGGTGCAATTTTTTCACCTAATACAGGAATTGTGGATTCTCATAAGTTGATGGAAAGCTTTATATTAAAAGCGGAGGAGAATAATTGTGATTTTGCTTATATCCACACTGTTTCATCAATTAATTATGTGAATAATTATTTTGATGTGAGGATTATCGGACCTGAAAATGAAGAAACCGTAATTAAAGTGAAATATATTATCAATGCAGCAGGGCTTGATGCTGATACGGTAGCCGCATCTGCGGGAATAGATATTGATAAAAATGATTACAGGCTTAATTATTGCCGGGGGCATTATTTTCGCATATCTTCTTCCAAAAAGCATTTGGCAAGCCACCTGATTTATCCTGTGCCGCCTGCTGATAAAAGTAGTCTTGGGATTCATGTTACTCTCGACCTCAACGGTGAGCTGAAATTGGGTCCTGATACCGAATATCTTAGCGATAGATTACAGGATTATTCTGTTTCCGAGTCGCTAAGAGAAAAATTTTATATTGCTGCTTCAAGATACATAAAAGGACTTGATATTGATGATATTTATCCCGACCAGAGCGGTATCAGACCAAAACTTCAGAAAGAAAACGGAGTGGTAAGGGATTTCATAATAAGAGAAGAGTCGGATAAGAATCTTCCGGGATTAATTAATATGATAGGAATAGAATCTCCGGGGCTTACTTGTTCTCTTGAAATTGCTGATTATATTATGAAATATTTTAAATAAATGGCATAATCATTGCTAGTTTACTTGCATAAAGTATTTTTTTAGGTGCAGAGAAATGAAACGAAATGGTGATATTGATATTATTCGTGAAGTAATAAAGCGTAATATTAGTGAAATTGGCGAATATAATTTATTTTTGATTAAGAGCAGTTTTTTTCGCTCAGATTCCTATGATATAGGTATAGACTGTTCGTTTGTTTTAAACCCTATGCAAAAAGTAATGATTACTGAAGAAATAAATAAAAAAATCAGAAATAATAATCTTTTTCTTATTGATTTTAGCCATATAAGCAGTGACTTGAAAGAATCTATGTATGAAAAATGTGAATTAATCAGCTAACAGGGAGTAATGATGTCAGAACAGCCACTAAACAGATTGCAGTATGAGAGCAAATTACCTTCGGGATTTTCTAATGAAAAAGCCAAAGGTAAAATGCCTGAAGAATTGCCAAGCCCTTTGATGCTTAATCTCGGATGCGGAAATGATATCAGAGAAGAGTTTATCAATATTGATTTGTATTCTGACAGCCCGGAAGTGGTATATATGGATATAAGAAATATCCGGCTTCCTGATAATTCAGTTGATGTAATTCTTGCTAATGATGTACTTGAGCATTTTTCTCACAGGGAAACCGGAATAGTGCTGAAGGAATGGCACAGAGTATTGAAACCGGGCGGTGAGATGCTGCTGCGAGTGCCTTCGCTCAGATTGCAGATGAAAGCTTATATGGAAAATAAATGGAGTGCAGATATTGCGTCATATATGATTTTCGGTGGTCAGACAAATCCCGGTGATTACCACTGCGTTGGTTTTGATGCTGTTTCAATTAAGCGGCATCTGGAGAATGCAGGCTTTGTGCTTAATGATTTGAAAGAATACGACCTTCCGCAGGATAAAGGTTTTATTAATCTGAATATGTCAGTAAAAGCCACTAAAAAAGCTGAAGATATAAGTGAAGAAGCTGAAAATCAAAGTAATCTTTTTGATGGATTGGATTTTGAAAGTGTAGATGATAATAATGAACAGACTAATAATAAAGAAGCAAATAATTTTGACACAGAAAATGATAATGAGTATGACAGAATTAATGATATAGAACTTCTTGAAAATATCGTGGATAATGAAAATAATCCTTTAGATGAGGATATTAACCCTAAAGAATCAGATGCGAAGAAAAGCCTTAATGTAGTATGGGAAGGTTCTCAGTTTATAAATCATTCCTTGGCTTTGATTAACAGAGAGCATTCTTATAATATCATTAAGACAGGTCTTACCAATGTTACAATAGTACCTTTTGAAGATGATACTTTTGATGCCGGAGATAATGAAAAGTATAAAATACTCAAAAGCAATGATATAAGATATAAGCCTGATGTTCCTGATGAAATTGCTTCACTGCCGTATGTATGGATACGCCACCAGTGGCCCCCGAAAGCAGAACCGCCTAAGGGAGCAAAATGGATAATAATGCAGCCGTGGGAATATTCAAGGTTAAGAAAAGACGTTGCAGAAATTCTTAAAATGGCTGATGAGGTTTGGACTCCTTCAGCATTTTCAAGGCAAAGTATTATTGATTCGGGTATTGACAATGAAAAAGTTCAGATAATTCCTAATGGTATAGATCCTAAACTATTTAAGCCAAATGGAAGGAAATATCCTCTGGAAACAAAAAAGAAACTGAAGCTGCTCTTTGTGGGCGGCACAATGTGGAGAAAAGGATTTGATTTGTTATTGGAGACTTATTCAGGTTTATTTACAGATGAGGATGATATTACTCTTGTAGTAAAAGATATGGGTAATAAGACTTTCTATAAAGGTCAGACTGCTGAAGACCTTATAAAGGGTGCCAGATTAATTGAAAATTCACCTGAAATTATTTATATGAATGAAGACCTTAATGAAGAAGAAATGGCCGCGCTTTATCGAAGTTGCGATTTGCTTGTAAGTCCGTACCGCGGCGAAGGATTTTCTTTGCCTGTTCTTGAAGCAATGGCTTCAGGTGTTCCCGTGATGGTAACAAAAGGAGGACCTACTGATGATTTTACAAGTGAAGAATTTGCCATTTACATTGATTCAGAAAAGATGTCAGTTGGTGATGAAATTCAGGGGCATAAACTTACTGATAACGCTTATGTTCATCAGCCTGATAAAGAGCATTTTACAAAACTTCTTAAAATTGTATATGAAAAACCAAATATCTTAAAACCTATGGGGCTGCAGGCTCAGCAGTATGCAAGAGAATATATGACGTGGAATAAAGCAACTCTCAGGATATTCTCCAGATTGGATTATCTCTATGATATGAAACTCGGAAAAGATGCACAAAAGATATTGCAAGATGATAAAGATGATTACATTTTGCTTGGAAAAGCTGAAAAGTATTTTGCCGAATCAATGTTTGATGATGCTAAATATCTATATGAAAAAATAAAAGAAGAATCCCTCGATTTAGAGCATAGGTTATTGATTTATATCAGGCTTGCTGATATTAATATAGCGTATGATGAAATTGCCAAAGCTGAAGAGTTTATTTTGAAAGCACAGGAGATTGATATTCCTTCTCCTGACAGAGATTTCCTTCTGGCAATGCTTGATTTTAAAAATGGGAACAGCACTGAAGCTCTTGAGATGCTCACTGAATTAATGAAAGAATGGATAAATATTAAATTCCATAGCATTGCAGGCATAAGCCTTGATGATATTCTGATGCTTACGGGTGATATTTTATTTGAAGAAGACGACCTTGAAGGTGCTCAGCATTTATATACCGAAGCTCTCAAATATAATCCCGAAAACTCTCTTGCCTGCTACGGAGCAGGAAAAGTATTTAAAAAAGCAGGGGCTGAAGATGAAGCAAAGCAAATGTTTGAATGGGCATTAAAAATAAGTCCGGGATTTGAAGAGGCGGAGATGGAACTAAAAAGTCTTTAAAACAATGTCAATAAATCCTCCGTCTTGCCACACTTCGGCTCCGCTCAGTGTCCGGCAAGACACCTCTGCTTGCATTCCGATTTATCGGAGCTTTCAAGAAAGGAGGAAAGGTTACTGCCGTTTCCGCAATCTTTTCCCCCTTTTTCAAAAAGGGGGTGATTTGCGTTAGCAAATCAGGGGATTTATAAAATGCAGTTTTTATTTGATACTAAGTTGCTTTCAAACATTCAAGAGAAAACATCTGATTCCCAAACTCCGAT
>CAZIXJ010000041.1:0-12176 GCA_964542835.1 uncultured Hyphomicrobiales bacterium | reverse complement strand
AAGGAAACAGATTTAGGAAGTAGGATGAGTTGATTCTTTGAATGCAACTTGGTATAATACCAAAAAAAATCCCCTGAAAACATTTTAAAAAAAAATATTTCAGGGGTTAGAATAATCTTTGAATACCCGAGTATTACATACCTACAAGTTCCATAGCTTCTTTTATGGTATTTTTTACGTGAGCAGAACTTTCATCGAGCATTTTTTTCTCTTCATCATTCAGATTAAGCTCTACAATTTTTTCAAGTCCGTCTTTTCCGAGTACTACAGGTACTCCAAGTGCTACATCGTTATATCCGTATTCTCCTTCGAGAAGTACTGTACAAGGAAGAGTTCGTTTCTGGTCTTTTGCGATTGCTTCGCACATTTCTGCAACGGCAGTTCCCGGAGCATAGTAAGCAGAACCCGTCTGTAGATAATTTACGATTTCTCCGCCGCCTTTTTTTGCTCTTTCTACTATTGCATCAAGTCTGTCTTTTTCAATCAGGTCGGTAACAGGAATGCCTCCGACGTTTGTAAATCTTGGAAGTGGTACCATAGTATCGCCGTGTCCGCCGAGAAGCTGAGCCTGAACGTCTTTTACGGAAAGTCCGGTTTCCATAGCAATAAATGTACGGTATCTTGCAGTATCGAGAATTCCTGCCATGCCAATTACTTTATGCTTTGGAAGTCCTGTTTTCTTAAGGGCAACGTAAGTCATTACGTCAAGAGGATTGGATACGATAATGAAATATGCGTTTGGTGAATATTTTACTGCATTTTCAGCACAGGCTGATACGATTGCTGCATTTTTCTTTAGCAAATCATCTCTGCTCATACCCGGCTTTCTTGCAAGACCGGCAGTTATTACAACTATGTCAGAATCTTTTGTATCTGCATAGTCGGCAGTGCCGTAAATTTTTGAATCACTTCTGAAAATAGGCATGGATTCATACATATCAAGCGCCTTGCCTTTGGCAATACCTTCAGCAATATCAAGCAACCAAATTTCTTCGGAAAGCTCTCTCATAGCCATTACGTGAGCTGCAGTTGCTCCTACATTTCCGGCTCCGATAACAGTAATTTTCATTTTTTTCTACTCCTGATTGTTAAAAAAAATAATATTATAAAATATTTATAACGTTTGCAATATTCTTATTGTGTAATATAACATAAATTTATTTTAAAATAATTTGTAACTTTTTTGATATTTGAAGTGTCTATATAAGTCATTGTAAAAATTATTTGATTTTTTTGCTTTTTTATTTTTTTGAGGTAAAAAAAACTTGTAAATTGCAGTTTGGAAAAATTGAAAACTAATTATTTTTGTTAATATTTTGTTAAAGTAATATTTTTAGGAGTTACTATGAAGAAAATTTTAGTACTGTTAGTATCAGCGATTTTAACTATGAACGCTTTTGCTAATGTAGATAACACGAAGAATATGGAGAGAGTAAAAGATATTCTGATTGAAAAGAATATTGACCCTTCAGTAGTAGAAGACTTAGTAAAAAGTTCAGACGAACAGTTTCAGGCTTTCGAAGTTGCATACAGACAGAACCAGTATTATAACTTATATGCCAAATCCACTCCATTTGTATATGAACCAAAATCAGGCTATCTTGCAATAGCTAAATACAACTATCAGGATGGAGAAGCCCCGTTTGGTGAAATATTATTATCATCAAATATGGGAGCCGACTGGAATTCAATGAAAATATCAAATGATGATGATTTGGTTTACGGTTCAAATGACAAAGTACCGGTATTCCCGTCAGTTGCTATACTTAATCCTGATAATTCAGATAATCCTGAAGATTTTTACATGATTTATTATGGATATGTACTGAATCTTACTACAGAAGAATGGATGGGCAGCGTATTTACTCTTATTTCTCCGGAAGAAAATTATTCATTTCCTTATTCCGGACCTGCTTCCAATAATCCTGCAGGCGGTCAAAGCTGGAATCACGTAAAACTTACTCCAAACCCTGAAACAATATCTGTAAGTATCTCCAATATGCTTTCTAATGACGGCGATGCAGGCTATCCTTACGGAAAATACGGATTTGCATCATATAATTTTCCGGCAGGTGATTTTGATGCATCTTTTATTCCTCCACAATGGGATATTGATAATTTTACAGATGAGCCAAGTCCTACTTCTTCATCAAATGGTCCTATCTATGTAGATGCAGATGAAAAGGGTAATCTTTACGCTATGGTAAATAATATATTCATTGAGGGCGAAAGAACTGTTGCTTTCAGTAAATCAACTGATAACGGTGCTACATGGACAGAATTCACTAAAATTCCAGAATCTACTTATCACGATTTTATATATGCTCAGGGTGGCGACCCATATTCTGAATCTGTACTGCAGCCATGGATGTATCCATATATGGCTAACGGTTTCAAAGTTTATGGAGAAGACCAGTTCTCTGCTGTTATCAGATTAAATATCAATGACGGCAATAATGCAAATCCTCAGTTTACAGAATTTAGCTATGATAACGGAAACTGGACACTTAATAAAGCGGCTGACTGGTCAAGATATGCATTAAATATTATTTCTATCTATGAAGATGATGCAGAAGTAGCTCATGACTTCTGGACACACAATTCAAGAGGAAATGAAGTGCAGCTTGCCGTTACTGAAGATAACAGCCATCTTATTTTGAAATGGATTGAAGCCATGGAAATGAAAGGTTTGGGTGATAGCTATGAAGTATATTGGTATAATAGAGACAATGGTACTTATCAGCCTGAAAATATTGATTCTATGGTAACTGTTGATATTTTTGCCGCTTATAAAGAAATCGGTTCTAATGACTGGTCTGACCCTATCAGACTTTCTGATGACGGCTCATTTAATAAAATGACTTGGATACCTGCCATTGTACCTTCTATCAATGAAGTGCCAATGATTAAATCCAGAACTTTACCGGGTGAAGGTTATGAAAATCATCATGATTTATTTGTTCAGAGAATGCTGTACGGTACAGGAGATGTTTACTTTGAAAACTTTGATTTATTAAATCCAAACAGCGTAACCGATAAAGTGCAGGATGTAACTAATTCTGTTGTATATCCTAACCCTTCTGCAGAAACAGTTCATATCAAATATAATCTTGAACAGCCTGCGAATGTTTCTATTATACTTTATGATGTAAACGGTAACAGCATTGGCGTTCTTCAGAATCGTATGATGTCTGCCGGAGAGCAGGAAACAAGATTCAGCGCTTCAAATCTGGCAAACGGTACTTATATTTACAAGTTAAATATAGATGGCAATATAGAAACCGGAAAATTCCAGATTTCTAAATAATTTTAAAAAATAAAATATAAAATATAGGGCTGTCTCCTAATCGGGGCAGCCTTTTTTTTGTGAGAAACTCAAATGATTCGTTGGTAATAGCATAAATAATGTAACTCTTTGGCAATATAATGTGTCTTGTATTAAGCATTATCTGACAGACAAATAATAATATGTCAGTAACGTCATTTTGAATGATTTAATTATTTTAATTGAGGTAATATTTTTATGGAAGGAAATTTCTCAAACAGAGTGAATGAAGTTGTAAGATTAAGCAGAGAAGAGGCATTAAGACTTGGGCA
This sequence comes from uncultured Hyphomicrobiales bacterium, assembly GCA_964542835.1. GTDB lineage: Bacteria > Bacteroidota > Ignavibacteria > Kapaibacteriales > UBA2268 > CAZIXJ01. The sequence goes on along the minus strand of CAZIXJ010000041.1, from coordinate 8,579 downwards.
TGACTATATCGGAACTGAACATCTCCTTCTTGGCATCATTCGCGAGGGCGAAGGGCTTGCCATCAAAATACTGAAAAATCTTGGAGCAGATTTATATAAATTGAAAAAAGGTATTGAAGATACTATAAGACCTTCAGGTAATACTCTTACCATAGGGAATATACCGCTTACCAAACAGGCGGAAAAAGTATTGAAAATTACATATCTTGAAGCTAAATTATACAAATCAAAAGTAATAGGCACAGAGCATCTTCTCCTCTCTTTATTAAGAGATGATGAGAATATTGCTGCACAGATTTTAGCTCAGTTCAGTATTACTTACGACAGCGTAACAAAAGAAATTGACAATATTATGAATGGTGGAGTTTCTTCTTCATCACAATCTTCACAGGGTAGCCAGACTGCTCAGAAAGCAAAATCAGCAAAGGAAAAAGTGAAAACTCCCGTCCTTGATAATTTCGGCAGAGACCTTACGAAACTTGCAGTAGAAGACAAACTGGATCCCGTAATAGGCAGGACGAAAGAAATTGAAAGAGTATCACAGGTACTCTCCAGACGCAAGAAAAACAATCCTGTTCTTATCGGAGAACCCGGTGTAGGTAAAACAGCTATCGTAGAAGGGCTTGCACTGAGAATAATACAGAAAAAAGTATCAAGAGCATTATTTGATAAAAGAATCGTTACTCTCGACCTTGCCTCTATTGTAGCAGGTACAAAATACAGAGGTCAGTTCGAAGAGAGAATGAAGGCAATCATTAATGAACTTGAAAAGGCAAGCGATGTAATCCTCTTTATTGATGAGATACATACTATCGTTGGTGCCGGCGGAGCTTCAGGCTCGCTGGATGCTTCAAATATGTTTAAGCCCGCTCTTGCAAGAGGCGACATACAATGTATCGGTGCCACTACTCTTGATGAATACAGGCAAAACATAGAAAAAGATGGTGCATTGGAAAGAAGGTTCCAGAAAATACTCGTAGAAGAGCCTGACGCTAATGAAACTTATCAAATCCTTCAGAAAATAAAAGATAAGTATGAAACGCACCACAGCGTAGCATATACGGAAGAAGCACTTGATTCAAGCGTAAGACTTTCTGACAGATACATAAGCGACCGTATGTTCCCTGATAAAGCCATTGACGTAATGGACGAAGCAGGAGCAAGAGTTCATCTTAATAATATCAGTGTTCCTTCTGAAATTATCGAGCTGGAAGAAAGCATACTTGAAGTAAAAAAAGAAAAAAATCTCGTCGTAAAACAGCAGAATTTTGAAGAAGCAGCAAGACTTCGCGATAAAGAGAAAAATATTCAGGCAGAACTTGAGCAGGCAAAAATTGACTGGGAAGTAAAATCATCCAAGCAGGTTTACCCTGTTAATGAAGATGATATTGCCGATGTAGTAGCTATGATTACAGGCATTCCTGTAAATAAAATCGCAGAGAGCGAATCACAGAAACTAATGAAACTGCCTGAAGAACTGAGAGAATTTATCGTAGGACAGGATGAACCAATCCAGTATCTTACAAGAGCTATCAGAAGAGCGCGTGCAGGACTTAAAGACCCTTCCCGCCCGATAGGTTCATTTATGTTTCTCGGACCTACAGGCGTAGGTAAGACTGAGCTTGCCAAAGCACTTGCAAAAGTTATGTTTAATTCCGAAGATGCTCTCATCAGAATAGATATGAGTGAATATATGGAAAAATTCGCAGTATCCAGATTTGTAGGAGCTCCTCCGGGATATGTAGGATACGAAGAAGGCGGACAGCTTACCGAGAAAGTAAGAAGAAAACCATACAGTATTATCCTGCTTGATGAAATTGAAAAAGCTCATCCTGATATTTTCAATATTCTTCTTCAGGTATTCGACGATGGACAGCTTACTGACGGACTTGGAAGAAAAATCGACTTCAGAAATACTATTATTATAATGACTTCCAACGTAGGCACAAGAGACGTAAAAGCGGGAGGTCAGATAGGATTTACAGATGAAAGCTCTCAATCTGATTATGAACATATGAAATCTACAATAGAAGGCTCAATTAAGCAAATGTTCAACCCTGAATTCATCAACAGAATTGATGATTTCATAATATTCCATCAGCTCAGAAAAGAGCATATTTATGGTATTATTGATATTCAGATTAGAGAATTGCTTAACAGATTAAGTGTAAATCATATTGAGCTTAATCTAACCGGCAGAGCAAAAGATTTCATAGCAGATAAAGGATATGACAAAGAATTCGGTGCCAGACCACTCAGAAGAGTGCTACAGAGAAATATTGAAGACGAACTTGCAGAGTTTATGCTCAGCGGTAATATTTCACCTTGGTCTAAGGTTACTGCCGACTTTGATGAAGTAAACAAAAAGCTCAAGTTCGATATTATTCAGGGTACTTCTCAAATTGATGAGAAAGACCTTGATAAACCTAACATTGATTCCGAAAAATCCGACGATACCGATGAAGAAAATGCTGAAGCCGGTAACATAGATATAAACAAAGGTTACAGTAAGAATTAGAGTCATTTTGTAAAAGGGACATTCCTTTTCAAATGCAGCTTATAAAAAATGAATGTGCCACACTTCCGGGTGTGGCATATTTTTTTATGCCGTAGCCGCTTTTCATTTTTTTGATTTCAACTGATAAATATAGGCAAGAATTTGCGCCACTGCTTTAAACAGATTTTCCGGTATTTCTTCATCTACTTCTACATTGAAATAAATTGCTCTTGCAAGAGGAGGTTCTTCCACTAAAGGGATGTTATTCTCTTTTGCAATATCTCTTATTTTAGCAGCGAGGAAATCTGCACCTTTAGCCACAACTTTTGGCGCAGTCATCTCACCCATTTCATATTTAAGAGCTACAGCTACGTGAGTTGGGTTCGTAATTACCACATCGGCTTCAGATGCGTTTTTCATCATCGCTGAACGCATTTTTCCTCTCATTATCTGTCTTATACGGGCTTTTACCATAGGGTCGCCTTCAGACTGCTTATTCTCGTCCTTTACTTCCTGCTTCGTCATTTTCAAATCTTCTTTGTGCTGCCATTTTTGAAATATTGCATCGGAAACTGCAATAATAATATATACTATCCCGACTTTTATTACAAGTTCAATGCTAATCATTGCCATATAGTTACCAATTTCAAAATATGGCTTTTTGACAAGCCCGATTATTTCATCATCCCGCCCCCAAAGCGTGAACACTACCACCGCACCGAGTATCAGAATTTTAGCAATACTTTTTGCAAGTTCGAATATTGAACGCTTGGAAAAAAATATTTTTTTCAATCCTGAAAAAGGATTAAATATCTGCTTCCATTTCAAGCCTTCGGTAAATTTTTTACTTGCTACCTGAAACCCTACCTGGGCAACTTCTCCGGCATAACTAATGAGAAAAATAATTACAATTACAGGTAATAAAATTTTTGCAAGAAATCCGACAATAATGTGAAAATATCCAATAAAACTCTCGTTATCTATTGTAATATTAGCTGAATTGCTTAGTGCGGTAGTCATCAATGTTTTATAATTGTCAAATATTCCGTCGCCAAATAAAAAGACGGTAAAACCACCAAGCAGTATTAGCCCGGCAGTAGTTACATCAGTACTTTTCGATACATTGCCCTTGTCTTTTTCTTCTAATACCCGTTTTCGACTGGGCAGCTCCGACTTTTCCTGACCATCTTTATTCTCAGCCATATAAGTCCTCTTTTTATTATCTAAATTCTTCCGGGATTAAGTGTCATTATCATTCTCATTGTTTCTTCCTGCATATTGGAAAGTGCCCATTTTGAAAAATATATAAACATCGGCATAGCTACAGTAAGCACTATCAAACCCACAAATACTTTCATCTGAAAACTTAGAATAAATATATTTGTCTGAGGAGCAACCCTTGCAAGCAATGCAAGAGCAAGGTTAGTGCAAAATAGCGCCACCAGCACCGGTGCTGCCATTTTTATTGCAAGAATGAATACAGTAGTAGCAAATTTTATCAGCAAAATCACAGTGCTTTCAGACATTTCGAATGTGCCTACAGGCACTGCTCTGAAGCTCGCAAATGCTGCCTCGATTATTTGAAGATGCCCCTCGAGAAATATGAAAATCATTAGTACTGCTACTTCTTTCAATTCTCCAATCAAAGTAGGAGTCGTCTGAGTTTGGTCAAATAATACACTTGTCTGATAGCCCATTTCCAAATCTGTCAGTCCGCCTGCAAATCTTGCCGCAAAAAATACAGTATTAGCAGCAAAACCTATGATTATCCCTACTAAAAATTCTTTTAAAACAAGAAGCGTAATAAACCAAAGATGGAAATCAATTTCCATCTGTTCATTCCAGTAAGAAGTGGTAATTATCATAGCAAAAACTGCAGAAAAAATAATTTTATGCTGCGGGATAATGGCTGTATTTTTAAAAAGTGGTGCAGCAGCCATAAATCCGAGAATTCTGATGAAGATTAAAGTTCCCATCAGGAATTTGCTCATCAGCATATATATTTCAGTTGATTCTACCACTACATACTACCAATTCTTGTTATCATCTCTATTGCAAAATTTCTTAAGGTATTTATCATATAAGGCAGCAATAATACTATTACAAGAAATACGGCTATTAATTTAGGCACAAATGTAAGTGTCTGCTCTGAAATAGATGTTGCTGCCTGAAAGATTGAAATAACAAGCCCTACGATAAGCGATACTATAAGTATAGGACCTACTACGAGCAATACATTATAAAATGCATCTCTCACTATTGATATTACTGCCTGGTCTGTGAGTTCCATATTTACCTCTAATTAAGAATACTGTTCATTAATGATTCGATTACAAGGTGCCAACCGTCCACAAGAATGAAGAGCAGCACTTTTATTGGCAGAGATATTAACTGAGGCGGCAAGAGAAACATACCGAGAGACATAAGTGTACTTGCAATTATCATATCAAGTATGAGAAAAGGCACAAAGAGCATAAAACCAATCTGAAATGCTATCCTCAATTCACTAATCGCGTATGCCGGAATAATCGCCCAGATGCTTACATCTTCTATCGTTTGTGGTTTGTCTCCGCCGCTTAACTTAATAAATAGGCCAAGGTCTTTTTCTCTTGTATGTTTCAGCATAAACTCTCTGAAGGGAGTTACAATATTATCAACCGCCTGGTCCTGAGTAATCTCTTCTTTTAGATATGGCTGAATACCATTGTTATTGGCATCATTAAGCACGGGCTGCATCACAAAAAATGTAAGAAAAAGAGCCAGACTTGTAAGCAACTGATTTGGAGGCTGTGTATGAGTACCGATTGCCTGCTTCAGAAAGTGGAATACTACGATTATCCTCGTAAATGCAGTCATCATTACAAGTATTGACGGAGCCAGCGTAAGTATCGTCATTACTGCAAGTATCTGCAACTTCAGAACGAGGTCGTTACTCTCATCATCTACATCCACATTAAAATTAACTGACGGCAACTGAATACCTGGTGAATTTGGTTGTTGCTGAGCAAAAATATCAGCAGCTCCCATAATGAAAAGTAGAATAATTACCACTATTTTAAAATTTATCTTCATTTTGTCCAATATTATTCAATATTTACCATTATCATATCATTTTACTAATATGACAATTCATATGCCAATGATTGAATTATACTGAACTAATGAGTTTCTCCATAAAAACACGTAAATTAAATAAAAATGAAAATTAAAAGTAATAATACAACTATAAGTGCAAGGGTATAATATTCTCAAAATAAAGCCTGCATTTAATAAATTCCCCGATTTGCAAAAGCAAATCAGGGGTTGACTAATAAGTAAAATTTTAAATTCTTCAATGCCGGATAAGAATGTGTGACTTGTTTTGTTCCCGGTAGCACAGGCGTCCCCGCCTATGGTTTCAAATTTGTCCACCTCTATCCCTTGCGGGACACCTCCGCCGGCGGAGGACAAGACAGAGTTCAGGCAGTATAGACTTTACGGTCTGAAGTCATATTTAATACTTATTTGTCAGCCCCAAACATTAAGGAGGCAGCAAAGTCCTTTCTTCCTTTTCTAAAAGGAGGTGGCTTTACAGACTGCTTGCAGTTAGTAAAGACGGAGGATTTGGTAGTTCAGGCGTCCTCGCCTGAAAAAAAACAGACGAGAACGTTTGTTCTACCAATTAAAAACAGACTTTTTAAAGATGCTCTGATTAATAAAGTGGGTTTATTCATCATCTTCATCTTCGGTAAGAACGAATTTTTCAGTATGAGTATCACTGATATTTTTGATAAATCTGGAAGGTTCGCTTAAAATATAGCCTGATTCCCTATCATAAATACTATTAGGATATGAAATGTAAAGAAAATCTTTTGCTCTTGTAGCGGCTACATAAAAGAGCCTTCTTTCCTCTTCGATGCTGTCAATATCATCCACACTTTTCGCAGAAGGAAATCTTCCTTCCAAAGCCCATATTAAAAATACTGCTTTCCATTCAAGCCCTTTAGCGGAATGAATTGTGGATATTGTAAGGTATTCATCCTCCTTATCTTCGGGTGTAAGTTCAGACAGTGATTCTGAAGGCGGGTCTATTGCAATATCGTTAAGAAAAGTCCTTATGGATTCGTATCGCTCTGCAATGTTAATGAAAGCATCAATATCTTTCCATCTTTTTTTCCAGTCGTCGTGCTTGTTTTTAAGCAGAGGTCTGTAATATTCGGCAAGTATGGCTGCTTTATCCCCAAGCGACATTTTTTCATCTTTTACTGATTTTAGATTATCCATTAATTCATTTATATTTTTCGAGGATTTTGGAAAATCATTTTCATCATAGTTATCAAGAGTAATTTTTTCGGATGTAATATCATCAATAATTTTTTCGGCACTTTTCGGACCAATTCCATCAATAAGCAGCAATATTCTGTGCCAGCTCATAGCATCTTTCAGATTATGGAGTATTCTGAAATATGCTACCAAATCCTTTATGTGTGCAGTTTCTATGAATTTCATTCCACCGAATTTCAGGTATGGAATGCCTGCATTTTCCAGCTCTATTTCCAAATCGAAAGTATTGAAGCCGGACCTGGCAAGTACTGCAATTTCTTCCAGTGGTATGCCTTCTTCACGCAACTCCAGCACCTGCTGTACTACAAACTGAGACTGCTGCCTTTCATTTTTTGCTGAAATAAGATATGGCTTCTCTGCAACGATTTTTTCTGAAAAAAGATTCTTCTCATATTTGAAATATGCCTGATTAATGATTTCATTAGTTAAATCTAAAATGCCGGTATTACTTCTGTAATTTTGTTCTATTTTAAATATTTTACATTCTGAAAAAGAATTGGGAAAAAACATTATATTTTGATAATCGGCTCCTCGGAAAGAATAAATGCTTTGAGCATCATCGCCTACAGCCATCAGATTTTGCTTTGCTCCGGCAAGTTTGAGAGATATTTCGTGCTGAAGCCTGTTGGAATCCTGATATTCATCCACCATTATATATTTATATCTGTCGTTAATTTCTTTTAAAACAGACGGTATTTTAAGTATTTTCAGTAAATTAAGAAGCAAATCATCATAATCCATCAAATTATATTTTCGTTTGTATTTCTCATATTCTTCGAATATCAGTTTTATCTCATCACTTTTTTCCGAAAAATGAGGGAAATTCTTTTCAATAATTACATCTGCATCATCCTGCTTATTTATAGAGAGAGAAAGTATTTTAGACAAAGTCTTTTTCTGAGGAAATCTTTTCTTTTTTGTGTTAAATTTAAGTGCAGTTCTGATTACGTTAAGTACATCTTCGGAATCACTTTGGTCTATAATATTAAAGCTATTATTATATCCTGCTTTATCAGCGTATTGTCTGAGTATCTTAACGGCAAATGAATGAAAAGTACCGCCGTTAATTTTATTTGCTCTGGCATCAAGGATTGATGTAGCTCTTCTAATCATTTCCGAGGCTGATTTACGTGTAAATGTAAGCAGAAGTATTGATTGAGGAGGCACTCCGTCTTCTATTAATCTCGCCACTCTGAATACGAGAGTTCTCGTTTTGCCTGTGCCTGCACCTGCTATCACAAGAGCGGGACCGTTATTATGCATTACAGCATCATACTGAGCCGGATTCAGTTCTTGCTGATAATTTATCTTATATCCGCTGCTTTTTGAAACATTGCTTACGGCAGCTTTTTTTAGTCTTATTTTTTTCATATTATGATATGAACATCTAAAACTAAAAATATTTTATTTTGTGTATTATAAAACCAAATCTGATTGCAGATAAGTATTATGAGTAATTTAGAAAAATTGCGACTATTGCATATTATTTAATCCAATCGTAAGCGGTTTTTTTATTATTGAACACCTTTATATAAAAACCGATTTCATCAAATAAATTTTTTTCAAAGTAAAGAGAAAATGCGGTAGTAAAAGGCTTATCCACGATTACAGCCTCCTTTTTTCCTTTTAAAATATTACGTAAGTTATAAAGATAATTATTAATAAATTCTGTACTTTCCATTCCAAATTTGAAATTTGCCCCTCTGTAATCAGAAATCAGATTGTATTTTCCTTCTGAAAATTCTTTTATCAACAAAAT
>CAZIXJ010000040.1:0-12462 GCA_964542835.1 uncultured Hyphomicrobiales bacterium | reverse complement strand
ATTTTTCTTTTTTTTTAATTAATGTTTATTCATTTTACATGATATTAATCATGTATGAAGTAGGAACCTGTATTACTTGTACGAGATATACAAGAACTGAAAGAGCCATAAGTGCGTTGAACTTAATAAAATGGTAAGTATTAGTTTGCAATTAATAATAATCCACCCTGCCTGCAAACTCGCTTCGGGGCTGACTAAAAAGTATTAACATTTACAACAGACCGGAAAGTCTGTTCTATTTTTAGGTAGTTCAGGCGTCCTCGCCTGAATGCATGAACAAGCGTGGAGCATATTCTACCTGCAATAAGCAGTAGGTCAGACATTCTTGTCTGACGTTGAAAAATTAATTGCTTTACTTATTTTAGTCAGCCTTCGTCTTTCCCTACACTTGGCGGAGCCGAAGTGTGGCAAGACGGTGGATTAATTTATATTTTTATTCAGTCTCTTAATTTCAATAATTGAAATTGATTTCTTTTAGAATGCTCTGTTTAATTCTGTTAATCTTCGAAATTATGTATAGATTTGTGGTCCGTCCAGTCAAAGCCTTTTTTATTAACAGCTTGCGTTCCTTTGCCCGGAGGAGTCAGTCCGTTCATCTGCATATCGAAATCGAGCATTACCTGTACGAGTTCATCAAAATTTACTTTAGGTTTCCAGCCGAGTTTATTAATAGCTTTGCTTATGTCTGCCTGAAGAAAATCCACTTCAGTAGGTCTGAAATATCTCGGATTAATTTTTATTACAATATCACCCTCATTTAATTTGTAATCGGCATTTCTATCGATACCGGCAATTATTCCTATTTCATCAACGCCTTCATCTTTCCATTCCAGCTCTATACCAACATAATTGAATGATGCCTCAATAAATTCCCTCACGGTATGGCTCTCTCCGGTACCGACTACATAGTCCTGTGGTTCATCCTGCTGAAGCATCATCCACATCATTTCCACGTATTCGGGTGCAAACCCCCAGTCTCTTTTGGCATCAAGATTGCCAAGAGTTAGATATTTGTGTTTTCCTGCAAAAAGCCTTGATATGCCTCTCGTAATTTTTCTGGTAACGAAAGTTTCACCGCGCCGCGGGCTTTCGTGATTAAAGAGAATCCCGTTGCAGGCAAAAAGGTCATATGCGTTTCGATAATTTATCGTCATCCAGTAAGCATAAAGTTTGGCAATAGCATATGGGCTTTGGGGTTCGAATTTGGTTAATTCATTTTGAGGCGGCTTTGCCGAGCCAAAAAGCTCTGAAGTAGAAGCCTGATAGAATTTAGTTTTTATCCCGCTTCTGCGAATAGCCTCAAGCAAACGGACAGTGGCAAGTCCGCTAATATTTCCAGTATATTCGGGCATATCAAATGATACTCTTACGTGGCTCTGGGCTCCAAGATGATATATTTCATCAGGCTGAATATTATAAACAAGCTCAATCAGCACGCCGGGGTCGGATAAATCTCCGTAATGCAATATCATATCCACATCATACTGATTGGGGTCTTTATAAATATGATCTATCCGGTGAGTGTTAAAAGTACTGGCTCTTCTTATTATTCCATGCACTTCATAGCCTTTTGCAAGGAGAAATTCGGCAAGATACGAACCATCCTGCCCGGTAATACCCGTTATTAAAGCTTTTTTCTTCATAATTTTAGTTTTTATTAATTGAGTAAAATCAAATATAAATAATTCTTTCAGTAATAACAACAAAAATTATTAGCAGGAAAGCATAAAAAAATACAGGGCTGATATTAACAGCCCTGTGCTAAACTGACTTGCTCTTCCGGGGGGACATCAGAGCAACAAAATGCGGCGTTTCCTTAACCGATTCGGTCAGTTACATCTTTTATTACTTTTGAGGCAATACCCCATATTTTAAAATTTTTGTAATTGTTGATTTTTAAAAGTTTATATTTATCATTTTCCGGTTTCAGAAAATATTCATTTTCGATTTTAACGTATTTTTTTAGTGTGATTTTGTTATCCACCTGAGCTATAATTATTTTACCTATAGCAGAATTAAAATTATTATTTGCCAGAATTAAATCTCCGCTTTGGATTCCTGCATTTATCATAGAGTCGCCCTGCACCCGAATCAAAAAAGAACCTGCAGGCACTTTCAGCAATTTATTTAAAGTAATATCTTTTTCTGAAAACGAAATATTGCTGCCCGGCATAAGCTGCTTTTCCTGCCGAAGCAATTCATCAAAACCAAATATATCCGTAAAACTTCTTTTCATTATAATTCCGGCATTTAACAATTAATCTGCTTTCCTTATATCACATTTTATGCCAGATTTATTAATTATGAGATAATTTTTTATCATTTGAAAGTTTTTTCGATATTATTGTAATACCTACTGATATTCAAAAACAGCAGATATTCACAAAGATATGTATAAGCTGTTAAGAAGGTTGAACTTAAAAAACACGGCGAATCAGTATGATGAATAAATCCCTCAGTTAATTATCGTATCTTATTTCCAAAAGGGAGAAATTTCCTCATTTTTGAAAGAAGAGTTGGCTTTCCGTTCACTGAGCGAAGGCGAAGTGTGGCAAGACGGAGGATTAATTATTATTAGTATTTATTTTCTCAAACTCAATATTTGATAATTAGTTTTTAAGGAAATTCTAACTGAAATAATACAGATTTCTATCTGTGAATTCCTCTTGTGGAATTTTGGATAAAATCAATACAATCCTGAACTTCCTGAGGGTAATCGCCCCTTTTTACGTATTCGGCAATTCCGTCTTTATTATTGAAACCTGAAAAAAGAACGGTATCGTAAAAATTTTCAAGTTCTTTAATTATACTTCTTTCAAAGCCTCTTCTTCTAAGCCCGATTTTATTAACGCCTTCTACCTGAGGCGGTATTCTTCCGATAAGAGTGAACGGAGGTACATCTTTTACTATTTTGGAATCTGCACCTATCATTGAGTGTTTGCCTACGTGGCAAAACTGATGAATTTTTGAAAATCCGCCAAGAATTACTTTATCGTGAATATGAACATGCCCGCCGAGTGCGCTGAATGCAGAGATAATTACGTTATCACCTATCTGGCAGTCATGAGCAATATGGCTGTAAGTCATTATCAGGCAGTCTTTTCCTATAGTAGTCTTTCCGCTTTCTACAGTCCCTCTGTTAATAGTGGCATATTCTCTTACTACGGTAGATTCGCCAATAAAAGCAAAAGTTCTTTCGTTGTCGTATTTCAAATCCTGAGGAGGAGAAGAAATTACAGCGCCGGCATGAAATACACATTTATCGGATATTCTGGCACCGTCATCTATTAAAACATTATTTTTTATTATCACATTATTACCAATTTCCACATCATCATGAATTATGGAAAAAGGTCCGATTTCTACATTATCACCGATTTTTGCCTTTTCTGAAACTAAAGCAGTCGGATGAATATTGATATTACTCATAAAATATTACCTGTCAACTATTGCAGCCTGAAATTCGGCTTGTGTTACTATTTGTCCGTTTACATATGCCTTACCCGTAAATCTGTGCATATTAAAACGTGAATGAATTAATTGTACTTCAAATATAATCTGATCTCCCGGCACTACGGGTTTCCTGAATTTGATTTTATCCATACCTATAAACATAGCAAGTTTGCCTTTAAGAGTCTGATCTCTCGAGAAAAGAAGAAGTCCGCCAATCTGAGCCATTGATTCTACCTGAAGTACGCCCGGCATTACAGGTTTTCCCGGAAAATGCCCCTGAAAGAAAGGCTCGTTAATTGATACATTCTTTACACCGATGATAGTTTCGGTCTCAGGATTGTATTCATTAATTCTGTCCACCAGCAGGAATGGGTATCTGTGAGGGAGTATCTCCAGTATTTCATTAATGTCAATAGCATTCATTGACGGTTTGGATTTTGTAATTCTTTCAAAGTCCTTTTTCTCGAGATATTTTTTCCTGATTAATTTTGCAAAAGCTACGTTGCTTGCATGCCCGGGTCTTGCTGCAAGTATCTGAGCCTTTATCGGCACACCTACAAGAGTCAGGTCGCCAATCATATCAAGAAGTTTGTGCCTTGCCGGTTCGTTCTTAAATCTTAGCTCTGTATTGTTGAATATACCGTTTTCACCGAGTTTTACATCTTTATTAAGTCCGAAAAGGTCTCTCAGACTCTTCATTTCGTCATTATTAAGGTCTTTGTCATTTATTACAATGGCGCTTTCGAGAGAACCGCCCTTTATCAATCCCTGTTTGTGCAGAGTTTCCACTTCCGTAAGGAAGCAGAAAGTCCTTGCAGGAGCAAATTCCTTTACAAATTCTTTTTCAAGATTGAAAAGCCCTGTATGCTGACTACCGAGAGCGGGATTGAAGTAGTCAATCATTACCGTAAGCCTGTAATCGTCAGTAGGAAGTGCTACGATATCCACGTGCTTTTCTTCATTTTTATACTGAATTGTATCTTCTATCTCAAAATATTCTCTTTCGGCATTTTGTTCTTTGAAGCCTGCTTTAAGTAAAGATTCAGTATAAGGCATCGAACTTCCGTCCACTACCGGAGGCTCATTGGAGTCAAGCTCAATAAGGCAATTATCTATCCTGAGTCCTGCAAGAGCTGCAAGCACATGCTCTACGGTGTGCACTTTTATCCCGCCTCTGCCGAGAGTAGTACCGCGTGAGAGATCTACCACATAATCCACAAGTGCCGGTATTTCTATTCTTTCTTCGATATCAGTTCGTATAAATCTGTAACCGAAGTTCTCCTCTGCCGGATGAAATGTGATGGTAGATTTATTTCCTGTATGCAGACCAACTCCCGTGAAAGAGATTGATTTGTTTATTGTTCGTTGTTTTTCCATTATTAATTTCTATATGAGATACAATATTCAGTAAACATAAATTAAATAACTATTTAGTTTTTTGCAATTTGCAATAAAGACAAAAATAATAATAATGATTAATATAGAGAATTTTTTTCTTAAATTTGTTAAATTTTTTTTTAAGATGAGAATAAAATGTTATTTTTACAGTTTTGATATTACACAATTAGGATTATATGAGAAAGGCTTATAAAGATAACAACGACAAGGATAACCGGAACAGGCAAAAAAGCCGGCTGGGCAGGACTATTGAAAAAATGAACAAACCGGTGAGAATTAATAAATTCATTGCTGATTCAGGATTTTGTTCGAGAAGGAAGGCTGAAGACTACATAATTGGCGGTGCAGTAAAAATTAACGGGAAGTTATGCACCGACCTGAGCACAAAAGTACAGAAGAGTGACAGAGTAACGATAAATGGTGACCCTATAAAAGATGCAGAAAAAAACGTTTATATTTTGCTCAATAAACCAAAAGATACCATTTCCACTACAAGTGATGAAAAATCAAGAACTACGGTTACCGATCTTATCGGGAAAAATATCAGGATATATCCTGTGGGCAGATTAGACAGAAATACTACAGGAGCATTGCTCCTGACTAATGACGGAGAGTTGGCAAACAGGCTTATGCATCCCTCATATGAAATTGAAAAGATTTATACTGTAAGTCTTGATAAACCTCTTGATACTTTTCACGCTGATAAAATTTCAAAAGGAGTTAGGCTGGAGGAATATCAGACCTCTCCATGCGAAGTATTTATTCATCCCGATGACAGGTCAAAAGTAACAGTTACGCTAAGAGAAGGGAAAAACAGAGAAGTGAGAAATCTATTTGAGCATTACGGATATATAATCAAGCAACTCGAAAGAAAATATTTTGCAGGGCTATCTATTAGCGGAGTAAACAGAGGCGCCCACAGGCATCTGAAAGCTTATGAAATAGAGCAACTAAAAAAATTAGTCCGTTTGAACAGAATTTAATTTATTATTTTTAATATAAGGAGTATTTTTATGTATATGAGAATTTTATTAATATCAGCACTGGCTTTGATAATTATGTCCTGTGCAAGCAGCGACAAAAACGGTCTGCCGGATACAATGGACACACCAAAATCATTTATGGACAGCGTGAGCTATTCGCTTGGAAAAAATATGGCTTTGCAGATGCAGGGCGATTCCATAGATATTGATATCAACTATTTTGCAGTAGGCTATCTGGATGGAAAAGATTCTACAAGAAATCAACTGCTTTCTGAAGAAGAAATTGCTATGGTTAATCAAAGATTCCAGATGGATGTACAGCAAAAAATGGAGCAAAGAAGACAAAAAGAACAGCTAGATATGCAAAGAAAAGCAGAAGAAAATCAAGGGCTTGGCGATGCTCTCCTTGAAGAAACGAGAAATAATCCTGAATGGACAGAAGCACCTTCAGGCTTGCTTTATAAAAAAGTAAACGAAGGCGAAGGCGAAAAAGCAAAAGTAAGCGACCTCGCAACTATTCATATGATTGGTAAACTTCCTGACGGCACTGAATTTGAAAACACTTACGAATTTCAGGAAGGAGAGCCTGTAGAAGTTCCCGTATTTCAGATGGTACCGGGATTTCAGGAAGCTATTACTATGCTTAATAAAGGTGCAAAATACAAATTTGTTTTACCGCCTGCAATAGCATTCGGAGAACAGGGTATTCAGGGAACTATCCCTCCAAACAGTCCTGTAATGCTGACTATCGAGCTTATAGAAACTGCTGACGGCGGTGAACAGTTTCAGCAATTCCAGCAGCAGCAGGAAATGATGCAGCAGCAGGGTGGCGGTATGGGTAATTAATTCCCAAAAAAAATATATTTTTTTGAAGGACTGTTCTGATTTTTTTGAACAGTCCTTTATTTTTTTATTATATTTGATGTTGGTAGATTTAATTATTTGCAAATAAATGAAAATCAAATTTGTCATATTATTGCTGGTTACTGTTTTCGGAATTGCTTCTGCAAATTCCGGTGATATTTTTGTGGATAATAAAAAAGTATTCCTGAAAACTACAACAATCGGAAACATTGAATACGTATTGCCGGAAAATTTGAGTTCGATGTTTGTGCAGATTGAGGATTTTTCGGAACATAGAATATTTCTTCGTGATTCCGAAATTAAGTTTTCTGTGGGTTCATTTTTTATTGTATTCGAATCCGAGAAAGAAATGTTAGTGCATCAGATGCCGTCTCCGCCCGTAAAATATAAGGGGGAAATATACTTGCCTTTAGTAGGTTTGATGAGTGCTTTTAATTCATTTGGGATTATTAATGCCGAAATTTCAGAGAAGAAAATTAATATTTTCACTGATAATTATACTGCTGAAGCTGAAAAAAAAGAAATTGAGAAAAAAGATACGAGGAATATCACAAAACCGGAAACTGATAAGAATAAAGATGTGAAGTTTCCGGTTTTTAATACCGGCACACAAGAAAAGAATGCATCAATAGCCGGTGAAATAATAAAGTCGAGCAGTATTCACAAAACTTTTTATTCACTTTCAGGCGAAATAATGCAATATTATGATTACAAAAAGCAGATAAAAGACAGCATTGATTTTAACAGGAGGGAATATCCGCCTGATATTTATCTGCTTCCGCAAAATTTGAAAAGAAATGAAATAGAATAATTCAGAAGGAAGAGATTATGCTAAAATTTTTGTTTTTTATACTGTTGATATTCGTTTTAATATTTGTCGTGGTAGGTGTACTTTTCGGGAGATTTTTAAAATTTTTAAAGAATCCCGGCGGAAAATATGAGAAAGAAGTAAATGAAAAACCGAACAAATACAGAAAAGATGATGATGTAATATACAACAAAGATGACGTAGTAATTCTGAAAGGCGAATCAAAGAAAAATAAGGACAATAAAAAATAATGGATTATAAGGCACCTGTAATAGCAGCGATTGATATCGGGACAAATTCTTTCCATATGGTGATAGCTACCGTCAATCAAAAAGGTATAATGAATCCCATTACCAGAGCAAAAAGTGTCGTAAGGCTCGGCTCAGGTTACAAAGATATGAAGTATATCGAATCATCTGCAATTCAGAGAGGAGTGGATACACTTAAAGAATTTGTAAAAATTGCAAAAAGTGAAAATGCCGTAATAAGAGCTGTAGCTACATCTGCGGTAAGAGAAGCCCAGAATAAAGATGAGTTTATCAATCGAGTAATGGATGAAACAGGAATTGAAATTGAAATTGTTTCAGGATACGAAGAGGCAAGGCTTATTTATATCGGAACTATGCACGCTCTTCCTCTATACGACAGAAAAACGCTTGTGATTGACATTGGAGGTGGCAGCACTGAAACTATTACAGGCTACAAAGGAAAATCCGAAATGGCATACAGTGAAAAACTCGGAGCTATCAGGCTTACTCAGATGTTTTTTGATAATGGAGTATCCGACGAATTAAGTTTGAAAGAAAGCACTTCATTCATAAAAGGAGTGTGGATACAAAAATTGCTTAACCTCAAAAAAAATGGTTTCGATATTGCCGTCGGGACAAGCGGAACGATTCAAACCATAGCAAAAATAGCTCTCGAGCTGCAAAATAAAAAAACTCCCGAAGTTCTGAATGGCATAACGATAAAATCGAAAGACCTAAAGAAAGCCATAAAACTTATAAAAGAAACACAATTCCCTGACGACAGAATAAATATACCCGGTATGGACCCTAAGAGGTCGGATATTATTATCGGTGGAGCGGTGATTCTCGAATATGCTTTGGAATCTCTCGGAATAAAAGAGTTGCTTATTTCTCCCTATGCTCTAAGGGAGGGAATCGTATTCGATACGCTGCAAAAAATTAAAAACCGCAGTGAATTTGGTCATCTGACAGATCTCAGAAGAGAAACCATTTATGCTTTAATGAAAAAATATAACGTAAATATTAAGCATGCAGAAAACGTAAAAAATATGGCACTCAAAATATATGATTTGCTGAAATTTAAGCATAACCTTAACGGCGAATACAGAGAAATGCTTGAGTCCGCAGCACTTCTGCATGATGTGGGATACAATATTTCGATGGATAAACATCACAAACACAGCTACTACATTATTACAAATGCAGATATGCCCGGCTTTACAAATGATGAAGCTGAAATTATCGGCAATATTGCAAGATACCACAGAAAAAGTCTTCCAAAGGCAAAGCATGACAATTTCTCTGGTTTGCTGAAAGTAAGGCAGAGGGCAGTGTGGATACTTGGCGGTATATTGAGAATTTGCGAAGGGCTGGACAGACGGCATTATGAATTGATAAAAGATATTCAAATTAAGGAAATTTCTGAACGCGAGATATTGATGTCGCTGTATTATCAGGACTCCACTTTGCCGGATATTGAGCTTTGGGGTGCATTAAGAAGAGTAAATATGCTCAGCGAAGCACTTAATACAAAAATTAATTTCAAACTTGAACGTAAAAGCGATTAGTATGGTAACAAAACGGAGCAAAAGTGATTAAATACGAACAGCATAAGAAATTAAGCAGGGAATATATTGCAAAAAGAATTAAAGAATTTTTGCAGGAAGATATTCCCGAATATGATATTACTACATTAGGCACTGTAGATAAATCTATAAAAACAAAAGCATATATACAGGCTCAGCAGGATATGATATTTGCAGGTGAGGAAATAATTCATGCTTTTTTCTGTAATAATCAAAACATCGAAAAAGTAATAGTAAAAGTAAAAGACGGTGATTTCGTAAAAAATAATGATATTATTGCTGAAATCTATGGTTCTGCATCGGAAATACTTATCAATGAAAGAGTGCTGCTTAATTTATTGCAGAGAGTATGTGGTATTGCCACAAAAACTAACGAATATGCAAAAATTGCCAAACCATACAACGTAAAAATTCTTGATACAAGGAAGACTACTCCGGGCTTGCGAATGTTTGAAAAATATGCCGTTGCCGTAGGCGGCGGCACAAATCACAGATTGAATTTATCTTCCGGCGTTTTAATAAAGGATAACCACATAGAAGCAGCAGGCTCTATCTCAAATGCAGTA
The DNA here is from genome assembly GCA_964542835.1 of uncultured Hyphomicrobiales bacterium. Lineage (GTDB taxonomy): Bacteria > Bacteroidota > Ignavibacteria > Kapaibacteriales > UBA2268 > CAZIXJ01. The sequence continues at coordinate 2,556 of CAZIXJ010000040.1, read as the reverse complement.
AAGAAAATAAAAAATATCGGCGGTGATAAACCCGTAGAAGTGGAAGTGGAAACTTTTGATGATATCAGAGAAGCCGTAGCAGCAGGAGCTGAAGGAGTTTTGCTCGATAATATGTCCCCTGCCGATACCGTATTTGCAGTTGATATTATCAGAAAATTGCCAAATGGCAAGGATATATTTATAGAATCATCCGGCGGCATTACGCTTGATACCCTTGAAGATTATTGCAAAACAGGTATAGATGCTATTTCTGTGGGAGCACTTACCCACAGCGTAAAATCTGCTGATATTCATATTGAGTTTGAAAAATATTAATATGGAAAATTTCTGGCACAAATTAAATAAACCGCTTTTTGCACTTGCTCCTATGGAGGATGTTACCGATACTGTATTCAGAGAAGTAGTACTCAAAATATCATCTCCTGAATATTTGCATATATTATATACGGAATTTGTATCCGTAGAAGGTCTCAGCCACCCTTTAGGGAGAGAAAGAGTAATACACAGACTTTACATAAGCGATGAAGAAAAAAAACTGCTTAAAGAAAAAGGTGTAAAACTTATAGCCCAGATTTGGGGGAAAGACCCTGAAAAATATTACAGCGTGGCAAAAGATATTTCCGAAAATATGGAGTTTGACGGTATTGATATTAATATGGGCTGCCCCGTAAAAAAAATAGTAAAGCAGGGAAGCTGCTCAGCTTTAATTGATAAACCTGAGCTTGCCAAAGAAATTATTTATGCCGTAAAAGAAGGTTCTTCACTTCCTGTAAGCGTAAAAACGAGAACAGGCATAAAACAGCATGATACAGAAAGATGGATGAGAGATTTATTGGAAACTAAGCCTGATGCAGTAATACTTCATGCAAGAACTCAAAAAATGATGTCGGACTATCCTGCAGAATGGGATGAAATAAGGAAAGCTGTAGAAATAAGAAATGAACTTGCACCGGATATTCCACTCATTGGAAATGGCGATGTAATTAGTGTAGAAGACGGACTTGAGAAAATAAAACAGACAGGAGCCGACGGGGCAATGACAGGCAGAGGGATATTTGCAGACCCTTGGTTTTTTAATCGGGGTTTATCTGCTCCCACAACGATTGACAAACTAAAAGTATTGTGGTACCACGCAAGAAGATATGCCGAAGTATGGGGCGACAAAAGAAGCTTTTTAATAATCAGAAGATTTTTAAAAATATATACTAACAGCTTTCCGGGAGCTGCTGAAATCCGTGCCAAATTAATGGAAACAAATAATATAGATGACGTTAGAAATGTTTTAATAGAAATTGACAGTGAAATAATTGAATGATTTTTTCTTCTGTCAGAGATGTGCGATATTATTTAGTATATGCCTGACAAACTTTAGTATGAGCGTAAATAGAGATTAAATATAAATAATTAATTTTTTTTAAATATTAGGAGGTTTTATTATGAAATTCAAATTAACATTAATAATCGTTTTTGCATTTTTCTTTGCATTATATTCATGCAATTCAAATAATCAAAATGCAGAGGATAATAACAACAAACAAAAGGAAGTAAAAATGAATGAAAAATCATTCGATGAGAATCCGCAGTATCTAATGACTGTTTCACAAAGCGGTGAAGAACTTGGCAAAATCAAACTTGAACTTTTCCCGGAAACAGCTCCAAAGCACGTGGCTAATTTTGATTCTCTGGTATCTGTCAATTTTTATGATGGTACTGCTTTTCACAGAGTAATTCCCGGATTTATGATTCAGGGCGGTGATCCGAATTCCAAAGACAAGCCGAAAAACACATGGGGAATGGGCGACCCAAGCCAGAAAAATGTACCTGCAGAATTCAATGAAATTAAGCACGAAAGAGGCATTCTTTCTGCTGCACGCTCTCAGGATCCTAATAGTGCCACTTCTCAGTTTTTTATTATGCATGCCAATTCTCCTCATCTCGACGGTCAATACACTGCATACGGCAAAGTAATCGAAGGAATAGAAGTAGTGGACAAAGTAGCGAATGCTCCAAGAGACAACAGAGACAATCCAAAAGAAAAAATCGAAATGAAAATAGAAAGAATAAAATAAAAACATTTGAACTGAAAGACATTTCACTTTAATATAAATTGAAAAACCCCGATTGCATATCGGGGTTTTCATTTATATCTTATTAATAGATTTGCTTGCCTGCTTTACAGGCTCAGATTTGATAATTCAGGCTATAGATAATCTCATACCAATTCGCCATCATGATTAGTATTATATTGCAGGTAAAACAAATTCCCCTCTTGAGGGGTGCTTTTGAATTTCTGTGATTTTCAAAAGCGGGGTGGAATGGAATATATCGAGGAATGAATATTTTTGAATTTTCAAATTCTCTGCCCACAAAGACGCTTCACCAGAGCGTCTCTACGCTTTCCTCCTTTTCCCAAGGAGGTGGCTCGCCGGACACTGAGCGTAGCCGAAGTGTGGCAAGACGGAGGATTATCTCCTTATTCCGGGCAGACACACAGGTCTGCCCCTTGTATATTAGATTTTTTACCCGTCCCGATGAAATCTGGACGGTTGCATTTTT
>CAZIXJ010000039.1:0-12583 GCA_964542835.1 uncultured Hyphomicrobiales bacterium | reverse complement strand
TCTCCCGCTGGGAGAGCCTTAAATTAACCACCGGCAAATTTAAGGGGTGAGGGTTATCAAAGATTGTATTTTTCGACTTTTTACACAGTCTCTCCGGTTTGGCAATCTTTACTCCCTCTAATTCTTCACAAACATCTCCACTCTATCACCAAATTTACAGGCAACCGACGGCTTAAGCCGTCGGCTGCATACAAATTCTTTATCTCAAAGAACATATCTTTTCTAATTTTTCAATTCCCTGCCCACAAATGCGATGCACCGCCTCATCTCTATACTAAGCACAGCTTATTTAGAAATATTCCTTCCCAAATCCGAGTATGGGAAGGGTGAAAATCGCCACTTTGACTAGCTCAGTATGCATGTTTGGGAAGCAGGGGATAAAGATTTCAATCCTTTTTCCCGAGATAAATCTCGCGGCTGCTGAAACGGGGTTAGCTCTTCAGGCGGTCTCAGTAGCATAAGGAGAAATCAGATAAAATCTTGCGATTTTTACTTTGAATTTATTGCCTGAGTCATCTGCCATAGTATAAGTGCCTTCCATAGTTCCCCAAGGGGTGTTAAGCGGACAGTAGCTTGAATACGTAAAACTCTCACCGGGATTCAGCCTCGGTTGATAGCCCACTACTCCTTTACCTTTTACCTCTTCGGTATCGCCATCGCTGTTTATAATATACCAGTTCCGGCTTACAAGCCTTGCCGGTTTATCGCTGTTATTTATTATTGTAATTGTATATGAAAACAAATATTTATTTTCTTCAGGCACAGAACTCTCCGACATATATCCGGGATGCACCTGAATTTTTATTCCGTCTGTAATTGCTTCAGAACTCAATTTCATATTATACCTTTTCTCATTATTTCCTTATTTAAGTAAATCAAATAAAGCATAATCAATAGTTTCATACTTAAATTCATATCCTTCTTTTTGTGCTTTATCAGGAATGGCTCTCAGGCTTGAAAGAATAAATTCGGCAGATTCTCCAAGAGCTGCTTTTATCATAAACTCCGGTACTTTAAACAGAGAAGGTCTCTTTATAGTTCTTCCTATGGATTTGGCAAATTCTTCATTAGTAACAATTCCGGGAGCAGATACATTGTATTTGCCGTTGCAATTATCATTTTCAAGAAACCAAATGAACATCTCAGCCACATCCTCGATATGTATCCATGGGAACCACTGACTTCCATTTCCAATCGCACCACCGGCAAAGAATTTGAAAGGTGGCAGCATCTTGGGCAAGGCGCCGTCTTCCATACTCAGCACTACTCCTATCCTTCCGATTACAGTTCGGATATTTGCATTTTCTGCTTCTCTTTCCCAGTCCACACAAACTTTTGCAAGGAAATCACTGCCTGCGGATGAAGATTCAGTAAGTATTTTATCTCCGTTCTCTCCGTAATAGCCTACTGCAGAAGTAGAAATGAATGCGTTAGGTTTATTTGTACATTCGTTAATTGCATTTACAATACTCTTTGTAGTGTCTATTCTGCTTTTATATATCAAATCTTTATAATTGTCATTCCATCTTTTCCCTGCTATCGGAGCACCTGCAAAATTAACTATTGCAGCAGCACCTTCTATGCCTTCTCTTAATTTGTCATCATTATAATCAGTCTCGATTATTTCAGAAGCAAATGGTATTAATTCGCGTGCCTTATCGGCATTTCTGCTTATTATACCTACTTTATAGCCTTTTTCATTTAATTTGCCGGCTAAAACAGAACCTATCAGCCCTGTAGCACCTGAAATATAAATAATATCCTGCATATATTCCTCAATATTAATCTGACTATATAAGATTGAAAAATTGAAAAATTATTTTAATTTTTTTGTAATCAATTATTGATTTTTTTTGAATTTCATTATTCATATTTTCAAAACAGGTATAAGAAATAATCTAAAGTAAAAATCAAAAAAAGCAGAAACTATTATATCACCCGAAACAAATATTATTGATAAGAAAAAAAATTCCACTTATTAAAAATAAATAAAGGGGCTTTGAAAAAAGCCCCTCAAATAAGAAGTTAATGAGCAAATTTTAGAAATAAGTCCAATTTGTCTATAGGCATCCTTTAATGTTTAACAAATCACATAACAAAAATAAGAAAAAAATTTAAATTACCAAAAATAAATTTTATTTTTTTTAATTTTTTTTATAAAAAGCTTTTAGCAGGCATTATTTATAAAAAGATTTTGATTTTAAAATAAAATTCACTAAATTTAAAATTATTTTATTATAAATAATCCGGAGTTCTTAAATGAAATTGAAATATACAATACTCGCTTTAATAATAATATCTTTTCAACTGGATGCTCAGGATAAGCAGCATTGGGTAGAAATACTTTCCGAAGAGGTCGGTCTGGAAGATGCCCGCGGGGCAAGGATATATGTAGTTGATTTGAATAATGACAACTATCCTGACTTCGTATTTGCAGGACCTTCTGCCTATAAAGAACCTCTCACAGTAATGATGAATGAAGCTAATCCCGACACCGAATCGCAATACAAACGGGTCTTTGTAGATAAAACGGATGAGTCAGGCATTAACTATTCCAGACACGGTTTGGATGAGAGATGGTCGGATGTATCTGTTTTTGCCGATATTAATAATGACGGTTATCCCGATTTGATTACGGGAGTATTTTTTTACGGGCTGGATGAATATATTTATCAGGATACCATAAACGGTAATGTAGTAAATAAAATCAGAGATGACCAAAAATTTGAAGTAATGCTAAATGACGGCACCGGAAAATTTGAAATAGTAGAAGAAAATGGTCTTACAGATTTTCAATTTGTAACTGAAACTGTAAGAAGCGGAACTGTTAAGTATCCTAAAGGTCTCGTAAGCACTACCGGTATGTCACTGATTGATTTTGATAAGGACGGTAACCTTGATTTGGTAATCGGTACATTTATGATTGATTATTCAAATAATTTCAAAGCAAGACAATATGTAATGAAAGGCAACGGCGACGGCACTTTTACTTATCACGAATCTCCCGGTATAGAATCAGTCAGGCAGCCGCTTTACGGCTTAAATACTACTGATTATAATAATGATGGTTGGATGGATATTGTATCATCTCCATATTGCAGAAGCGATGGCAGCATCTGGCAAAATAACGGCGACGGCACTTTTACTGATGTTGCTGATGCTGTAAATTACAGTGCAAACCATATGAACAGAGATGACAACCCAAATGCAAATCTCTGCCAGTGGGAAGCAATGCCGGCAGATTTTGATAACGACGGAGATATTGATTTACTTCAGGTGCTGGTTCACGGCGGATACGACAACGGCGTAGGAAGAACTGTAATAGCAGCAAATCAGGGTGCTGATAACAACTACAGATATGAATGGGAAATAGACAGGCTCGAAAGAGAAGCACCTGCTTACAGCCATCTTGGTGATATGGGAGCTAACTGGTTTGATTTGAATAATGACGGTTTGCAGGATGTAGCTATAGGGCAGATGTCTTATCCTCAGGCAAATATTCACGGTCAAGAGAGATTGTATATACTTCTGCAAAATGAAGACGGTTATTTTGAAGATATTTCATACAGCGAGCTTGGCATTTTTGAAACTATGAAAGAAGCTCACTCTATGGAGCCGATTGATTACGACTTAGACGGTGATAACGACCTGCTTTTCAGCAGGCAGCACCGCGATACAACTGACGGAAAAGCTAGAAAATATATGAAATTTTATCTAATGCATAATCTGATTGCAGATTCTGCTAATTGGACATCCGTGAAATTAAATGCACCTGAAAACGGCAACCGCTCAAATATCGGCTCGAGGATTCATCTGTATTCAAACGGTGTAGCACAAATAAGAGAAGTGCTTGCAGGAAACGGACACTTTGGCGGACAGGACCCATTCATTAAGAATTTCGGTCTTGGAAAAAATGACGGAACTAATTTTAACAGGATAGATTCCATAAAAATCAAATGGCAAACATCTGATAATAAAATTTCATTGGTTGAAAATCCTCCTCTTAATACAATACTTGATATTTATCCTGACGGCAGCTATAATATTATTATGCCCGATATGGAAGAATACTCCATTCTTGGATTTGGAGAGGCAATTACTGTAATAGATACCACAAATATTGACAGTACAAAAATGCAGAATTTAATTATAAATAATCAGGGCAATAAGACGCTCACCATAAATAACGTAGAGCTGATTGATACATCCGGTACATTTGAGTTGCATAATTCTAATTTCAACAATCAAATAGAGCCGGGTGGAGAATTTGAAGTACAATTATCATTCACACCTGAATACAGACATTTATACAGCGCTTTGCTAAAAGTTACATCTGATGCAGATAATGGAAACATCCGATATCATGATTTGCAGGGTTTCGGATTTGAAGAAAAACCAATTATTGCTTACGAACAGGAATCTTTAGAATTTGAAACTACTTTCGTTGGTGAAGCCGATACTCTTATGCTTGATATTCTGAATATCGGAGAAAAAAATCTTACATTATTCAGTATTCAACCTGAAGATACTGCAAATTTCAAAGTTCTTAACCCGCAAATGATTGAGATTACGCTCCTTCCGGGAGAAAAGCATACACTTGAGCTTGCATTTACACCAAAAGCCGAAAGAGAGTATAATTCTGTATTAAATATCAGCTCCGATGCATACAACAAAGAGATGCAGAAATACCCGGTATCAGGAACGGGAGTAATCAAAAAATCTACGATTTCAGCGGATTCGGATATGCTCTTTTTCCTTGGCTGCGAAGTAGGAGATACCAAAACTAAGACAATTACAATTACAGCCGGAGGCTCAAAAGATTTAATAATTGATTCAATAGTTTTTGATACAGACATAGAAGATTCTTATTACATAGAAGATTACAATCCTCCGTATGAACTTAAATCAGGTGAGCAAATGGATATTGATATAATATTTGAGCCACAGGAGGTAAAATCTTACCGCGGCGATATGACTATAATCTCCGACGCTTACGAAAATGAAGAATATGATATACTGATTACAGGAAAAGGTACAGAACCTACATCAGTAGAAGATAATATTGCGCAAAGCAATGATTTGCTTGCTGAAGTATATCCAAATCCATTTGCCGAAGAAATAAAAATAGAAATACACAATTCTGACAGTTTTTATAAAAAAGGCAGAATTTATATTACTGATTTATCAGGCAATGAAATAGCGGAAATCGAACCATACGGTATTACTCCGGGTATCAGGACTTATACTTTTACACCTGAAAATTTAAGCTCCGGCAGCTATTTTATAATACTGGAAACAGAAGAAGAGATGCTTACTCTTCCCGTAATCTATAATAAATAAAACATTACTAATATGCGGTAAAATATGATAAGGCTATTGATATGCGATGATTCCGTTTTTATCAGGACAACACTGGAAAAAATCCTTTCAACCGATGAAATTGAAATTATCGGAAAGGCGAGGAACGGAAAAGAAGGCGTAGAGCTTTGCAGGAAGCTGAAACCCGATGTAATGACTATGGATATAGAAATGCCCGTAATGACGGGAATTGAAGCCGTAGAAGAAATAATGAAGACTAACCCCACACCAATACTTATGGTGAGTACGCTTACCAAAGAGGGTGCAGATGAAACTATGAATGCACTCTCTCTCGGGGCAATGGATTTCATTACAAAATCTGCTTCTTTTAAAGAGCTTTATGAGATTAAAAATGAATTGGTTACTAAAATCAAAGCCATTGCAGGAAAAAGACCACGCAGAAGAATTTTAACCGAAAACAGATATGCCCGCAAAGATAAAATCAAAGAAAAGCCAAAAGAAGATGAAAAAGAAATTAAAGAATTGCTCACCGGATTTGAACGCCCTAAAGTAAGTGATATAGAGATAATCGGCATTGGTATTTCTACAGGCGGACCCGCAGCTCTTCAGGAATTTATACCAAAACTGAATCCCGGCTTGCCTGTTAGCATATTTGTGGCACAGCATATGCCTGCTTTTTTTACGGGTAGTCTTGCTGTTCGGTTGGACGGCATTTCAAAAATAAACGTAAAAGAAGCAGAACACGGTGAATTTGCACGTCCCGGCACTGTTTACATAGCACCGGGAGGGAAACTGACTACCGTAAGCAGAAGAGGTACTGTTGTAGTTTCTGATGAGCCTGCAGACAGTCTTTACAAACCTTCTGTGGATATATTAATAGATTCACTGATTCGTTCGCATATGAATAAAGTACTGGGAATAATAATGACCGGAATGGGAAATGACGGAGCCAAAGCAATGCTTAAGCTGAAGAATATCGGAGGATACGTAATTGCTCAGAATGAAGCAAGCTGTGTAATATACGGTATGCCCGGTTCGGTAGTAAAATCAGGTGCCGCTTCTGAAGTCTCTGATTTGAATAATCTTGCAGCTTCAGTTAATTCTATTTTTGGTCTGGAGTAGATTGTATTATGAAAGACAAAAATCAGTCGGGAAATCTTTTTTCAGACGCTGCAACTCAAAAATTTGAATTTGATAACGAGTTTGATTCTGAATTGATAGCAAATCGTGGAGAAGGCGTAGATGCTCTTTCGGAAGATGATTTTGTAGAAAAAGGGTTTAAAAAAAAGGATTCGGTATTTACTAAAGAAGATATCAAAGATATTGCCTCGCAGAGTAGTGAAGCAAAAAAAGCTGCCGATTTGTATAAGCAACTCACAGATGATGAAGAAACAGAAAGCGCCCTGATAAAAAGTGAAGATGCCGAAAAAATGGAGGACATAAAAAGTCTGTATGATGATAGTCATGGCACAGAATTAATTATAAAAGAAGATGAGCCTTATCCTGAAGAATTCGATGATAACGATGAAACGAAAAGTGAGGTATATGATGAGGAATCTGATGATTTGCCTGAAAGTGAATATGAAGACTACGAATCAGTAAAGCATCTGCTTACGGATGAAGAAAAAGAAAAATATGAAAAAAGAAAAAACAAAACGGTAAAGAAAATCAGACCAGAGGATATTCAGAAAAAAAAGATACTTGAGCAGGCTAAATTCGAAAAAAAACTTTTTCAGTCTATTTATAGTGATGAATACAAAGAAAGCGACGAATACCGCGATATGATTATGCTTGAAAAGCAATTTGAAGATATCGTAAAAGCACCGCGAATTGATATGAAAATAAATGCTTCTCTGGAATCCAACCTTCTTGAAACAGATGAAATAAAAAACAACAAGAAATTCGTAGAAATTACTCACGCACCTAATCCTGATAATCCTGATGATACTCATCAGATGTCCACCGTAGAAATTAACAGAGATGAAAACGGAGAAATTGAAAATATCGTAGTAATATGCAAATGTGGCGAGAAAACTCTAATCAAATTCGATTATCAGGATGAATATCAAAATGCTTCCGATTCAGAAATTCCTGAAGAATTTAATAAGACAGATGAAGCTGATGATAATGATATACCTGAAGATGCATTCGATACTGATGAACAAAATGAAACAGAAGAAGAAAAGGATGATGAAGATATAGAAAAATATGACTTCGAAGATGATTCTGAAAATACTATTGAAATTGATGGTAATTTTGAAGATTTGGATAATGCAGCTGATGATATTAATAATAAGAATGAAGATGAAAAAACAGATTAGAGCAGTACATATGTAATGAATATTCTTATCTAACTATAACCCTTCCGAAGTCTTAAGAGACTTCGGAAGGGTAATTCTATTCTGTCTGTTCTCACTTAGCTCAGCAGTTTCCTCACTGCAAAGAATGCAAGAAGACTTCCTAAAATTATTAAGCCCCACTCCGGCAATGTCGGTATTGCTGTGTAAATAAACGTCTTTTCATCGCCGTAACCGGTGCCGTATGAATTTGTTGCATAAGCTCTTACGTAATATTGAGTATTTACTTCCAGCCCGTTCATTATTGATTCGTAATTTGCATCTCCGGTACCGTCATTTGTGAAATTATCAGATATTGTAGGATTGCCTGATGTATTCCAGCATACACCTTTTGTTGTGATTTCTGATGCACCTCCGTCTTTAATGTCGCCACCCGATCTTGCTTTTGAATTTCCTATTACAAATATATTATTTGTAGTTAATCTTGGCAGCTCGCTTCTTGTCCATTCTGATGATGATGCACCATAAACCGTTTCTTCTGATGGTGTAGCATCATTTCTGGCTTTAATGCGGAAAGTATATTCTGTTGCTTTAGTCAATCCTGTTACAGTTGTTACATTCCAGTCAGATTCATACTGCCATATTTCTGATGAACCAAGACTGCCGTCAGTCTGAAGGTATTGCCTCGTAGTTGTTTCTTCGATAAGATATTCCACGCTTGGAGGATTATTATTCGAATTAACTGATATATCCATACTTGAAAGTGTAGGATTTGATAAAGTAGGAGAATTAGGAATTGCCGCAGTTGTTTCGAATGTTTTTTCTTCTCCGTAAGATGTGCCTACGCTGTTTATGGCATATGCTCTTATGTAATAAGTTGTAAGTGGTGTGAGCGATGCTATATCAGATTCATAAACGCCCTCGGATGAAGCACTGCCTTCATTTGTCCGGGTATCATTTATATCAGGTTCTCCTGTTTCATTTATGCATATTCCGTATTGAGTGATATTTTCGCTGCCGGTGTAAGTGATTTCAAGATTACCGGTAGCTGTGGTGCCTTCAATATCTGTTGCGTCATTTGTTACAACAGTTGGGGCAGAGACATGTTCATAGCCTTGCCAATTCAGAAATGGATACCCGTCATTTTCAGCAGGATTTATGCCCCAGTAATTTTCATTCGCTGCATCATCATTAGGATTATCAATGAAGTCCCACGCATTATCAAGCCCGGAAGTAGATTCAAGAGTATAAACAGCAATATCTTTCATCTCACTTGTGCTCTTTGCTGTGCCTGCTCCTGAAGCATCAGTATTTTGATTTGAGGCCTCGCTGTCAAAGAAATTGTTGTTGCTGCTATTGTCTGCTCCGGCAAAGCCTTTGTCTGTGGGGTCAGAGGTGCCTTCATAATAGACACTGCCTGTGCAATAGCTATTTGTAATGACTTCAGCTTCATTACTTCCCACAAATCCGCCAATATTTGCATCTGTACTTCCGCTTTTTCGGGTTACATCACCGGTGCTGTAAGAATTACTTATTGAGTCAACATTACGATTTAATCCAATAAAGCCTCCTACATAGTCATCACCGGTAACATCTCCAGTGCAATATGAGATTTTTACATTTGCTGAATATGGTCTCCCTATTGAAGTTGCTCCAATAAAACCACCGACATTATTTCCTCCGACTACTGAACTATTACTGTAATTGTTTACTATATCGTTCTGGTAATTATATGTAGCACCGATAAAGCCACCGACATTATTACCACTTCCTATCACACTTCCGGAACTGGAAGAATTATATATTTCGCCATGAAAACGACCAACCAAACCGCCCACATCATTTGTTCCGCTGACAGTTCCCGTTGTATGATGAGAATCGTCTATGTAACCTAGCTTATTATCACCTATCAGTCCTCCGCAGCCATCACCACTGGCAGTAACATCACCTGTGTTAGTACATGAGGAAATTTGACATAAGTCAGGATGTGAATTATTATGTCCTATAAGCCCGCCTACTCTACTTGACCCGATAACATTTCCGCTGCTGGAACAGTTTGTTAAAGAATGCGAATTAGGGCCTGTGTACTCTCTACCATTCATCCCAGTTAAGCCTCCGATATAATCTCCTGAATTATCGTCTCCAACATCTCCCGAATTCTGGCAGTTATCTACCTGACCATGTCTATGATATCCAATCAATCCGCCAATATAATCTCCGTTTCCGGTAACAGTACCCTCATTATAAGAATCAGAAACAGTAGCCGGACTCGGATTGTTACCTATTAAACCTCCTGCATAAGAGTTATTTGAAGAATTAGCATCCACATTTCCTGTATTATAACATGTTTCGATTTCAATAGAATTGACATTACTACCAACCAGTCCGCCTACACTAAAATCTCCCTGAATATCAGCCTCGTTGTGGCTGTCGGTGATATATAAATTATAAGCATTTATGCCAATTAAACCACCAAGTGTATTTTCACCTTTCACAATTCCGGTGGTAGAACAATCTTCCACACTGCTTTGCTCTGAACCATGGGCACTGACACTCCCAATCAAAACTGCTGTGTATATTTTTCCGGTAATATCTGCATTGGTAATGCCCAGATTGCGGATAGTTGTATTGCCAACTCTACCAAACAAGCCTATTACTCCATCATCCGGTCGCTCAATATACAAGGCGTCAATAGTGTGATTTTGCCCATCATACTCGCCGGTGAATTCGGTTGTGCCGTTTCCGACAGGGGAGAATCCTTCATTATTGCCTGTTGAGGTAAGGTCATTGGGGTCATTATAAAGAATGCCATCGCCATCATCATCGGTGTCATCCCAGTATTGAGTTTCGGAAGCATCAATATCTGCGGTTTGGATAAAATGCTTATCCCAATATTGATCATTTTCCGTAAGAAATCTGAGATCTTCAAGGTTAGTTATGTGGTAAGGGTCAATTTCGGTTCCTGACCCGCCCGGGAATGTCTGTCCTGCATCTCTAATTCTCCAGCCATGATCATCAATTAAGCTTTTTCTGGCATCTACGGCACTGCTTGAATAATTTGCGGCGACACACCAGAATTCAACGTTGGGCTGAACACTCTGAGAAGACCACCCATTGAGTAATGAATTATAGTTACTAATATCCAGAAAGATAAACATGCGGTACATATTTATAACATTAGTTATATCCCATCCGCCAATATCCTGATTAAATGAAGTTGCGCCCCAAAACATAAAAGCCATTGTTGTTACATTTGATACATCCCAGCTGCCAATATCCTGATTGAATGCAGACGCACTTTGAAACATACGGTTCATATCAGTTACGCTTGATACGTTCCAGCCGCCGATATTCTGATTAAATACAGATGCACCGCCAAACATTTCGCTCATATCAGTTACACTTGATACATCCCAACCGCCGATATCCTGATTGAATGAAGTTGCCCCTGCAAACATTACACTCATATTAGTTACACTTGATACATCCCAACTGTCGATATTCTGATTAAAAGCATCTGAAGCACTGAACATTTCGCTCATATCAGTAACATTGGATACATCCCAGCTGCCAATATCCTGATTAAAAGCATCTGAAGCACTGAACATTTCGCTCATATCAGTTACACTTGATACATCCCAACTGTCAATATCCTGATTGAATGCATCGGCATTTTTAAACATAATAGACATATCAGTAACATTGGAGACATCCCAGTTACTAATATCCTGATTAAATACAGATGCACCGCCAAACATCAGGCTCATATCAGTAACATTGGAGACATCCCAGTTACTAATATCCTGATTAAATCTAAACGCAGTATTAAACATTTCGCTCATATTTGTGACATTTGATACATTCCATCCGCCAATATCCTGATTGAATGAAGTTGCCCCTGCAAACATCCCGCTCATATTTGTGACATTTGATACATTCCAGCTGCTTATGTCTTGATTGAAATTATAAGCGTTATAAAACATCCTGCTCATATCAGTAACGCTCGATACATTCCAGCCGCTGATGTCCTGATTGAAATTATTAGCTTGATAAAACATTCTGCTCATATCAGTTACGCTCGATACATTCCAGCTGCTTATGTCTTGATTGAAATTACGGGCATAAGAAAACATACCGCTCATATCAGTAACGCCGGATACATCCCAGCCGTCCAGATTAGTGATATTTTCCTTTCCTGTATTAGAGAAAGCTTTGCTCAGATTCGTAACGGCAGAAGGCAACACCTCAGGTATCTCTTCCAGATTATCTGTACCTTGGAACGCTCCGTAGAGAGAAGTAAGTCCAAGATCGCCAAAATCTGTTACTTTGGTAATACATTCTGAACCGGGATAAGAAAAACCATTTCCATATTGCGTTAAAGTACCTGATATTTTTATAGTATAAGTTCCATCAGAGGAGTAAAAATGGATTTTTCTCCCGGTTGTGGTATAAGTATTTGAATTTCCATCGCCCCAGTCAACAGTAACATCTACTGTGCCGAAAAGCGGCAGATCCATTCTTGTGCCTGAAGAGTGGTTTGTGTTGATAACGAGGGTCATATCATCAGCAAATAAATCTGAAGCATTAAAAGCAAAATAAATTAAAATAAGTAGAATTAATTTTTTTAACATAAAAAGTACCATAATATATCTTCAACAAAACATTTCAGTTAATAATTAATATCATATTGATATAACTACATATTTCAATATGAATAATAATATATGACTAAACTAATCATTATAAATAAGATGAGCAAATTTATAATAATAAATATATTTTAATAAATCAGCAACACATTATTATGCCACACATATTTTTATATTGAGTTTTAAGTATTGTCAGTGTTTTAAAAATTGCTAAAGTTTTCTATTCTTTTTATTAATTGAAATTGTGTATTTTGAATCAATCAGGTATTATTTGTCGGAAAAAACGAAGCAATTAAATACTAAGCAATACTTTTATCA
>CAZIXJ010000038.1:9900-12667 GCA_964542835.1 uncultured Hyphomicrobiales bacterium | reverse complement strand
TATAATATAAATTTTTAAATAATATTAATTTTAATTTTGTAGTGTATAAAATTTTCCTCTTCCGAGCTGCTCGGATTTTATTTTGTTTTCATTATCCAGCACATCTAAATACTTGTTTATTTCACTGATATGCAAATCAAGAATACCGGACAAATCTTCCAAAGTGCAGGGGCGCCGGGCAATAGTTTCCAGTATAGCAGATTGTATGTCTTTTCTGAATGCTTTATTATCCTTTCTGGATTTGTAACTTGCAATGATTTCGGCATTATCAAGATTCCATAAATCAAGAATACTTAATAATTCTCCATATGATGGTGTTTTCAGGTCAGGAAATATGCCGGGTCTGTCCAGTGTGTTTAATTGAACGGAATCAGGCTTGATTTTTAAAATTGCTTCTTTGAGCTTTAAAAGCTCATCAGTTTGAGTATTATAATCAGGCAGAATAAAAACTTCTAACCAGATTTTTCCTGAAAATTCTTTTCGAAAATCAATTAAACCATTTATGTATTCATTAATGTCAATTCCTCTGGCAGGGCGGTTGATTTTTTCAAAAACTTCCTGAGAAGCCGCATCAAGTGAAGGCAGCACCAAATCTGCATCAAGTATTTCATTTCTAATTTCTTTTTGGGACAGTAAAGTTCCGTTAGTCAATACAGCTACAGGTATTTCAGGCTTTTTGCTTTTAATGGATTTTAGCACTTTTCCAATTTTATTATTTAAAGTAGGCTCGCCGGAACCCGAAAAAGTAAAATAATCAGGGTCTGGATTATTTTCAAAAAAATGATTAAGTTCATTCAAAATACTGTCAATTTTTATATATTCTTTTCTTTCGAGTGTAAGCCTTGTCGTTTCTCCTACTTCACAATAAACACAATCAAGTGAACATACTTTTCGGGGGACTAAATCTACTCCGAGAGACATACCAAGTCTTCTGGACGGTACAGGTCCAAATAAATATTTATACATATCTTTGCCTAAATTCTTTACTTCAATAAATCATCATTATTTATCGCAATCACAATCATCTCCACAATCACAATCGTGATCTTTGTGATGATGATGATGTTCTTCTTCTTCTTCTTCTGAATGACTATCAGTGCCATCTGTATATACTTTTGCTCCTGTGTCCGTTTTGAGTGCAGACGATGCCATTATTTTTGCAGTTGCCATTTCAGGAGAATACTGATGCATAAAGAGCAGTTCGAGAGTATCATCTACGTCTTTTTCCAAATAATCAAACCACTTAAAAATTATTTTACCGTTTCGGTTGAAGTCTTCTTCGCCTTCAGAAACTTTTGCTTTTAAGTGAATTTCAGGATTTTCAAGTGGTTTGGCAAATCTGTGAACAGCTTCGATAATACCAATTGGTTCTTCATCATTTCTTACAGCCCAGAATGCAAGCGGCAGCGAAATATTAAACTGATCAGTCCAGTCTTCAGTGAGATCCATAGAGCGAAAATGCTCTGCTTCGCCATATACAAAAGCAGCATCGAAATTTTTAAGGTCATTGGATGAATCATCTTCTGACTCTTTTAATTCACCGAATATGCCGTATCTCTCTGATAAAAGTAATTTTGCCATAATCATCAGATAGTCATCTTTTGATGGAACTGTAAAATTATCAATGCTTGATAATCCGGGATTAAAATACATTGATACTAATCCGGTATATCCTTCGGCAAACATAGCAGGTCCGGGTATGATGCGAAAATCACCTTTTGTAATACCTCTGGCATAGATAAGTGGATTAATAAGTGCGGCATCTACTCTGTTAGTTAGAAATAGTTTTTCCAACTGAGTTTCGGGTACTTTGAAAAATTCAAAATTCAGTTCTCTGCAAACATCACTTATATGCTCTGTCAGATTATCATAAATCGGATTATCCGGTATTGCTATTTTTGTTTTCATTTATTCAATTTTCCTGATTAATATTTTATATAAATTCTCCGAATCAACGATGCTTTCCGGTTCATATTTCATAGTAATTATATTAACATTACCGAATATCCCGCTTATGTATTTTTTTAATTTTTCAAGATATTTATTATTATCGTAATAAATAATAATATTGTCAGTTTTGTGTCTTTTCAGATAATTCTTAAATAATTCAAATGCAGTGGAATTTATATCATTTTCTTTATTTAGCAAAGTGTAATACTGATAATACAACGAACCGTCTTTTTTAATTACGTTATGTGTATTTTCTTCAGAAATTCTGATTGGGATATTCAATTCAGCACTTTTCTCAATTAGCCCAACACTTGAAAATCTGAATTTTACCGAGTCAAGTTTCAGATATCCGGTGGTATCTCTTTGTACTTTGTAGTACAAACTTGCAGGAAGTCTGTTGCTTTCCATAAGAGTAGAGTCAGTATTAAGATACGAAACGCTTAATTGCCAGTTATCAGAGGCATCGCGGGGCTGAGCATCAAGATTAATTTCCAGTATGGGCGGCTCGAATTTATACTGGTAATAATATAATTCCAGAGGTAAAAAGAGAGAATCATTATCAGAGCTTATCGAAATTTTATCCTGATATGAAACTCCCGGATTGGTAAGATATAATCTTGATTCATCTATTCCTTTACTTTTCAGATAATTGACAATATCATCCGATTGATTAATACTGTTTATTTTCAAATCAGAATTATTATATTTTTTCATCCTTTCGGCAATTTCACTGAGCATAATCTTATCAGTATTATCAGGTTTTGGATTTATTTGATTTAAAAATGCCATTACAAAATTTGATTTGGTTCTTTTTACG
>CAZIXJ010000038.1:0-9890 GCA_964542835.1 uncultured Hyphomicrobiales bacterium | reverse complement strand
TTACGCGTATTTGTGGAACCTGAGCAGAAATAGAAAATCTGTATTCAGAAATATAAGGTTCTGATATTTCGGCTTTTATGGGTTTTATTCTGTAAAGGTCAAGTTTACCCGTTCCACCGGGTCTGTCAGAAGCAAAAATAATACTACCATCCGGTAAAAAAGTAATATCTGATTCATTATATTCCGAGTTGATAAAATTAAAAGGTTTTGGACGTTGCCACTTTCCCATCTGCAATACACTGAAATAAATATCAAATCCACCGGAACCTCCGTATCCGTCAGATGCAAAAAAGAGCGTATCGGATGATTTCAGATAGGGTGTGATTTCATTTCCGGTTGAATTGAGATTATTTATCTGAGAAGGGATTCCCCATTTTCCGTCCGAACTTCTGAATACTTGCCAGAGGTCGGTTTCAAGTGAGTTATTATCCTTGTCTGATACAAAAATCATTGTCTGTCCATCAGGTGAAATTGTAGGCATACCAAGATAATTGTCAGATATTAATTCATTTACGGCAGTTACTTCCGTCCATTCATTTTTTTGGAACGAAGATTTGAAAATATTCTGATAAGGGCGTCTGTCATTTAGTCTGAATGTAGTAATATAAGCTGTTTTTTCATCTGCGGGACAGAAATAAGCCTGATTATTTCGCGGGGTGTTTATACTATGCTTTAGCAATTCAGGAGTATTAAAGTTATCATTATGTAATTCAGTAAAATAGAAATATGAATACCCTGATTTGTCTGAATTAAAATAAATTCTATTATCATATTTATTGTAAACGGGAGCAAATTCATCATCTTCGGAATTAAGCAAATCAATATTTTCAGGTTCGCTCCAGTTGGCATCATTTATATCAGCAATCGTTTTATTATTGTTAATAATAATTATTAAACTGCTAATTGCTAAGAATATCCATATATTTTTATTTGTTTTTATGATTATCACCTACGTATATCATCAAATCATCTACTGTCCATCTGGATTTTATTTCCACTTCATTTACAGGAAAGTAAAACTTCTCGGAATATTGAAATGGATAATAATATCCCCCGTCAATTTTCATATTTTCATTTTCATCGCAAAATATTTCAAATGTGTAAGTTCCCGCAGGAACCTTATCAAAGTTAAATGTAAAAGTGCTGTCCAATACCTGAATATTCGAATAATTTTTTTTAGAATTAATAATTTTCAAAACAGGATTATTACATTCAATTCCGGATAAATCTACCTTTCCGTTCATACCGCCGTATTTTCTTCTGTCTTCAGTTTTAAAATCAATTCTTACGAGAGAATCTTTTACCGGTAACCCATTAAATCCTGTTAGTTCAGAAGTATCGAAATAAATTCTGTACCAGAAGTTTTCTTTCAGTTTTTCCGGCTTTATTTCTATGATATTGTTCATTTTATTGATAATCTCAAAGTTGATATCGGAGGAATCTTCGATAGACAAAAAGCGGATATCAAGATTATCAAAATTGATTCCCGTATTAAAAACGAATTCAATTTTCTCATTTACTTTTACTTTTTCGGTACTGTCTTTAAATGGTTTTCCGGTAATGCGGGGTTCTATATCAGTAGCCATAGAGCGTGGAATAAAATATGCTGTTCTTAATGTATCGTTAATCTTATTACCGGCAGTATCAGCTATCTGAAATAAGCCTTCATTTTTGGCAGCAATCTGATATGATTTGTTTGTGTCAAGAATTTCACGAGAGATAATTTGAATTTTGCTTTCTTCTTTTGGTTTTATAAAAGCAAAATCTATTAGATAATTATTAGTATTAGCAGAATCGGCAAGCCTGAAAGCATCGCTTACAATCGAATTCGTATCTATCGGTTCATTGAACGACAGCTCAATTATTCGCTCTGATATTGCTTTGGCATTTGATAACTCAGGAGGAACTTCATCAAAAAACTGTGGAGTTTTAAATTCTGCAAAATCTGAGCCGGAATTAATGACTTTAAAATCCTGCGATGCATTGAAGATAAAGTCCTGATTTATATCATAAACCTCGTTATTTCTTGTGTCGTTTATGCAAATTAATCTGTAAGTACCGTCTTTAAGAGCTTTTAGTGAGAAACTACCTTCTGTACCGAGTGGCAGAGAATAATCCGGCGGGGTTTTGGATATATCAAGAGTGTCGGCATCAATATCAGTAATATTATACGCGAAAATATTATATTCATCAGTTTTTTTACCGTAAACTTTTCCGTTTATGGTGCCGCTGTCGAGTTTTGGTCCCGGTGAAAATATTATAGTATAGGATTCTTTGGGTTTGTTTTTTCTCAAATCCGTATATTCTGTGCCGAAAGTAATGGAGTATGTAATATCAGATTTCAGCTCTTCGGTAAATTCAATATTAAACTTTTTCCCTGACCATTTATATTCAGTTTTTACTTTTGGCAAAATCACAACACTTCGTATTACCGATTGATTTTCTACGTATTCACTAAATTCAACTGATATTTTCTTATCAGTAAAATTAATTGTGCCTGATTCGGGAACAGATGCAATGATTTCCGGCGGAGTTTCATCCGGAGGACCTCCTGAAGGCGGCTTTATATTGGCACAGCCCGAAATCAGAATTAGAATAATATATTTATAAATAAATTTCATAAAATCAAAATAAAAATTATAACTTTGTACATTAAGATTATTTAAAATTAAAAAAAATATAATGAATATTTTCAGACAATTTAAAGAAAAGAAAGGTATTTTATATAAAATTTATGATTGGATTGCAGAGCTTATCAACAGGGTTGACAAACACCATCTGTTTATGCTCGCTGCAGGACTTGCTTTCAATATAATTGTATATCTTATTCCTCTGATATTGATTGCAGTATTTATTGTAAATCTTGTTTTTGACAATCAGGATATTAGTATTGCCATAGAAGATATACTTATGGATTTGCTTCCTCCTACAGATAGTGCAAATAAAATAATTCATACTGTAATTCAGGAAGTAACTGAAACTTTCAAACATTCCAAAGTGTTTGGTTTTATCGGTATCGGTATTTTGCTATGGCTTTCGTCATTGCTTGTAAGCTCACTCAGATACAGCCTTAATACAATTTTTGAATTAAAATCTCCAAAAATTTATTTTTTTTACAAATTAAAAGATATTATCATTACAATTGGTATTACGATACTTATTTTTCTTTATTCATACGCTGTGCCTCTTGTGTCAATAGCAAGCGAGTTGATATCATATTATTTCCCCGAATTTTTACAAAATTTTGCCGCATCAGTTTTTGTAATGGTCGCATCCGTGATTACCTCGTTTCTTATGTTTTTATTTATTTTCAGAATTGTTCCAAATAATGAACTGCCCAGAAAAGTCGTAATTACAAGCACGATAATCTGCGTAATAAGTATCGAACTTGCCAGGAATATTTTTGCATGGTATCTTACTGATATTGCGAGTTATGGTAAATTTTACGGAACCTATGCCGTAATAGTATCTATGGCAATCTGGATTTATTATTCTTCATTGATTATTCTTCTCTCTGCTGAGATTAGTAAACTCTGGTATGACAGAAAAAGATTAAAAAATCAGAAGGCATGACCAATACCAATGTGAATCTGAGTATCACTGAGTATATTATTTCTATTAAGTATGCTTGGATTTCTTCCGATTACAGGTCCGTACAGAGGGAGTGCAAAATCGATTCTTACAGGACCTATGGGAGTAGCATATCGCAAGCCCGCTCCTGCTGCCCATGCAAGTTTTGTGAAATAATCTGCAAATTTTACTTCAGTGGATTCTTCAGCGAACCAGTGGAATGCATTTCCTGCATCAACGAAAAAAGTAACGCCGAGATTTGAAATTTGCTCTGCTACATCTTTAGAAGCCCATGCAGGTTTATGAAATCTGTATCTAAATTCATAGCTGAATTCCAATAGTCCGCCACTACCGATTATGTTTGATAGTAAATTATAATCATCTTCAGTATAAACAGTATCGCCTATAGCAGGTGTCAAATCAGTATAGTGGAGCTTTCTTGACTGCCATCCTCTTACAGAATTTGCACCACCCGCAAAGAACTGTCTTTCAATCGGCACATATGAATTTTCTTTGTCAAGCAGATAAATTCCACCGAATTTAACTTTGAATGCATGAACTGCGAGATTATTAGTACTGAAAAAATCTGACCGTGCAAACTGAAAACGGAAAAATCTGGACAGTCCCGAAACGGTCGGATGGGCGAGAAATACATTCCATCCGTCAACGCTTATATAAGTATAGCTGCCGTTAGTAGGGGAGAAGGGGTTGTCTTTGTTGTCTCCAATCAGCGTAAGTCCGATTAGGTTTGATGTAAGTAAATTAAATTTTGGGTCGTTCAGATAATTATAAACATCTGTGTATAATACTGATGCTCTGAAAAGCTGTTCATATTCGGCTTCGTTAATGTCGTTATCAGAATTGAAAATTTCAGGGAAATTTATCGGTTCCTGCCGTTCAAAAGTCAAATCAAAAACCATTTGATTAAAATAAGTAAAATTCGGTAATTTTACAGGGAATTTTACAGGAAATGCCCACGTATGAATTCTGAATTTATCAATCATTCTTGCAGAAAAAGTCAAACTGCTTGAAAGAGAAATTCTCGATTTACCCAGACTCCAGAGCAATGGCTGAAAATACTGAAACCCAACCTGCCCTTCTGCCTCGAGATTATTGAAATTACCCACTACCTTGCTTATGTCATTTATGGATGCATTTGCAAATAATTTAGCTTTTTGAGCGGCATTAAATAAATTTCTGTGATTGATGTTACCGCTAAACCCCAGATTTACATAATTATAAAGCGGTGTTTGGTTCAGGAATGTACCTGCGTCCCATTCTATCTGATTTCTGTAAAAAAGCACTACTTTAAAATTCAGTGTAGTATCATTCTGAGGATAAAATTCGGAAGTAGTATCAATTATTACAAGTTCGAAAGTGCCGAGTGAAGTAAGATTCCTTTCGCTTTGCTTTAGTTTTTCCCTGCTGAACCACGCACCTTCTTTCAACTCTACTTCTCTTTGCTTCGTGCCTGATGAGATTTTTCTTTGTCCTTTAGTGCTGTCAATAAAAGTAATATTACCAATTCTTTGTCTTGTACCGGGATAAAAGATTACAGTAATACTGTCAGTTTTGGCAACTGTATCAATAGAAATAAAAGGTTTGTCATATTTTGAATGATAATAACCATTATTTACAAGTATATTCTGTACTGATTGCACTTCCTTTATAATGTCCGGTTCAAAATATTTTCTGCCCTTTTTTATCCTCATTTTAGAATTAATTTTCTTTAAAATTTGTTTTGGAAGGCTGTCAAGACCGATGTAATTCAATGTATCTACACGGTATCTGGGTCCCTGATTAATCACAAATTTTAATATATTTTTTTGGTCTGAGGAATCAGGCACGAATCTGTAATGAATTTCAGGAAAATGATATCCGTTAATATTATAGAGATGCCATAAAGTAACAGAGTCGTTACTTGCAATATTTTTATTAAAAAAGCCGATTTCATCGGACAAATCATCAAGAAAACTCCTGAAGGTTTTTTTAATTCTTTCAGGAGAATCTTCAATAAGTCTTATATTGTTGTAGTAATACTCTAAAATGCTGTGTGGAATACTTCTTCTGCTTTGTCTTAAATTTAAAAGTTCAAGAAATTGTTCTTTATTGAAAGCATCAGTATTTATAAATTCAATTTCATCAATTTCATATCTCAATGTATCTCTTGTAGATTTGTAAAGGTCATTGGAAATATAGTTCTGACAAAATACATCATTAGTAAGAGCAAAAGATATTACTAATAAAAAAAATGATATTCTGATGTTTTTATTAAGCATTACTTGCTCATTAAATTAAAAATACTGCTCTTCCTCGTCGTCATTGTAAAAGTATTCTTCGTTTGTAACATCTTCATATTCGGGCCAGAGGTCTTCCATATTTTCGATAAGCTCATCGGTATCTTCCAGTTCTGCTATGTTATCAAGTACCTGCTGAGGGCAGCCGGTACGGCTGGCATAGTCAAATAGTTCTTCCTTAGTAGCAGGCCAAGGTGCATCTTCTAATGTAGTTGCTAATTCAGGCGTCCAAAACATAGACGGCTCCTTTTTAATTAAAACATTTTGTAAATTTCTCTTTTTAAAACTTGCAAATATATAATTTATTATCCAAGAAAAACAAATAATATTTTAATTTATTTATTTTTTTAATCAAACCATGGATCCATATGCGTATTTGGATCGGCATATCTGTCAACATTTCGTATATTTAGAATGTTTCTGCACATTTCAGCCCCGGTTTTTGCTTTATAATTATCAGGCTGTATTTTGATGATTTTATTGTAAAAATTAAATGCTTTTCCAAATTCCTGTTTTTTAAAATAAATCTCTGCACATAATTGCATTATATATGTTGATTCAAATGAATTGAGATATTCATCAGCTTCTTTCAGAAATTCATCGTATTTAAAATTATCGTATAACTTTATGATTTTTTCTTTTGTCATTGCTTTGTTTTCCCTAAAAAATGATTTTATCTCATTTTAAATGAATTTTTTATTTTTTTATTGCAAAATAATTATATTAATTTATTTATCCTCCGATTAAATTCTTCCCCCAAAAGGGAAGAATATCTAATCGTATCCTCTTTTGGAGGAGGTTTAGGGTTTGGGACGGATTCAATAATTTATCAATCAAAAAAACTCAAAAAAACTTGTATTATAGTATGTTATAAACAAACATTTATTAAATTTTCGGTTATCATATTTTAATAAACTATATTAAAAATAAAATCTAATACCGAGCGCACTTTCGGATAGAGCCCCGAAAGAAGGAGTAACTCCTAATAATATCCCGGTTTCAAGGAAAAGCTCTATAGGAGTATTACTTAGCATATAGTTAATACCGACAATTCCCCTGCCGGCTATTCCAGTTCCGTTATCTCTGTAAAACCATTTGTCATCATCTTGTTTTATTAATACAGTATTACCTTTTCCAAATCCGATTACTATGCCGGGACCCGCATATAGCTTGAATTGCGAATGATTAAATGCATCAAATTCCCAGAGATAATCACCTGTAATCCTGAGTCCGGCATAAGAGCCACTACCAAGGCTAAATTGAAATGCATTTGTATTGCTTACCCAGTATTTTGCAGTCAGAGCGGTTGGTTCGCCTACCTGAATACCAAAACCAAATTCTTTACCGGACGGTGGTGAAGAAATAGCTGAGTATGTAAGAAAAATAATGAGAATTATGAATTTTTTCATAATATCCTCCTTTTATTAAATAATTGTAAAATTGCTACGTATTCTAATACACATTATATGTTGAATTATTTTGGAGGTTTTATGAAATACGCAATTCTTTTTCTTTTTATGATGTTTTTTGTTGTTGGGTGCAATAGTAATGAAACTATGGATGAAAAGGCAGATGATATTTCTAATCAGGCTGAAGAGCTTAGAGATGATTTGAAAGAAAAAATCAATAATGAAATGGATGACGTACAGAATGAAATTGATGAGCTTAATAAAGAGTATCAGGAAGCCTCAGATGACGCTAAAGAAGAGATTAATGAAAAAATGAAAGAGCTAAAACAGGAAAAAGAAGAACTTGACAAAAAATTAGTTGAAATCAAAAATAAAACTGCAGATAAATTGCAGAAAATGTTAGAAGATTTTAAAGATGATAATTAGTAACAAATGAATAAAAAACAAATTATTCTTGATTTGCTTGGAAATGTAAGCGACCCTGAAATACCCGTAGTAAGTGTAGTGGAAATGGGTATGATTAGGGATGTGGAATTCAGTGATGATAACATTGTCATTACTATGACGCCCACCTATTCAGGATGCCCTGCTACTTATGAAATCCGAAAGGATGTGGTAGCTGAACTTAAAAAGAACGGATACCCGAATGTAAAAGTAATGGAGAAACTGCATCCTGCATGGACTACCGAATGGATGACTGAAGAAACTCACAAAAAATTAAAAGAATATGGAATAGCCCCTCCTGATAAGGAGGTGGCTTCCCATATTGAAAAATTATTTGCAAAAGATAATCCGGTGCAATGCCCGAGATGCGATTCCCGGAATACTGAACTTGTAAGCAGATTTGGTTCTACTGCTTGCAAGTCCCAGCATATTTGTAATGATTGTAATGAACCCTTTGATTATTTCAAATGCCATTGAAAAGATTTATTTTTTTCGGATTGTCCCGGAGCCGAATGACTCGAGTTTTATTTCTTCCGGTTCACCAAGATAAAGAATATCTCCGCTTCCAAATACTTTAGCTTTCAAGCTTTTATTGACGTAAACCGAGATATCACCACTCCCGAGAATTTCTGCACTAAAATAATCTATTACAAAATCATCCAAATCTACATCACCTGAGCCAATAATCTTTACGTCGCAGGAGTTGGCTTTACCTACAAATCTTATGTCGCCTGAGCCTGCAAGCGATATTCTTACTTTATCGGTATATAATTTGGAAAAATAGATATCACCTGAGCCATCAAGAGATACATTTGTTTTATTAGACTTTACGTTTTCCATCTCAATATCACCTGAGCCGTTGATGTCAATATTACAATAAGTAGTATTCAGCTTGCCTACAAATTCGATATTGCCTGAACCGTCTAAAATAATATCATTGCAATCTGTAAGTGTGATGAAAATGTTGAGTTTAGTGGGCTTTACCGCTTTATCTGTGTAAATTACAAGATTGTCGCCATCAAATTTGATTTTTATGTACTTGTGTATATTTTCATCAGTATCAATCCTGAAATAAGGAGCGGAACCTTGTTTTAAATACACGTTGCCAACTGTTTTTAAAACTATACCTGAAGCATCACTTATTTTTCTTTCTTCTTTCGTGATATTACCGCTTCCCTCTTCGCTCCACCAACCTGCATTAGTTATGCCGGCAGTCGCTATCAACATAGCCAAATATAAACATATTTTTTTCATTTTTTTTGCTCCTTTTTAATATTAAACCTACTATTGTTACGTATTTTTTTTTAAAAAGTTTCGTATGTTGATTTTTTACTGATCATTAGTATTTATTTGTGAATGTTTCCAATGGTATTCATGTCAATATTTCGTTTGAAACTTTATTATGAAAAATGGATGTATTAGCGATTTGGATTACGGTAAATACAAGTACGTTAAGAATTTAAATAATTATTTTGATTGTTTGAAATAAAAAAAAATTTGCATAAAAGAATAATAAGTCCGATATTGCAATCAGGAAATTAAATTAAATAGAAAATATTATTTTTTAACAGAGAGGTGCAGATGATTAAACTTTTTAAGAAATTAATACCTCCCCGAAGATGGAAGATGCCAGTAATAATTTTACTCGGTATTCTTACCGGAACGGGTTTTGCAGCCTTTTATCTTTCCAATGCAGTGTCATATCTGTCTGATGACCCTGCTACCTGCGTAAATTGCCACGTAATGACTCCACATTTTGCTACATGGTTTCACAGCAGCCACAGAGAGCGGGCAACCTGCAATGACTGCCACGTCCCGCAGGATAATTTTTTCAGGAAGTATTTTTTCAAAGCAAATGACGGTATGCGGCACGCTACTATTTTCACAATGAATGCTCAGCCTCAGGTAATCAAAATTAAAAACTGGGGGAAATCAGTTGTGCAGGAAAATTGTATCCGTTGCCATGAATATCAGGTAAATCCCGTATCATCAGGGAATATTACTTTTGAAAACTTTCAGCACGGCGAAGGGCATTTATGCTGGGACTGCCATAGGGAAGTGCCGCACGGAAGAGTAAGAAGCGAGGCTTCTACGCCTTTTGCAAGAGTTCCCTCTATGAACTCTGCATTACCAGAATGGATAAAAAAATTAAATGATTAATAAATATAAG
>CAZIXJ010000037.1:0-12710 GCA_964542835.1 uncultured Hyphomicrobiales bacterium | reverse complement strand
ATAATGACAAATAATAAATTTATATTAATTCTTTTCGGGCTTTTTCTATTTTACTCAGCAAGTGCTGAAGATGAGGACAATCTCTCTTTTGAGCAACTTGCTGAGAAACAAAAAGTTTCATATTCCGAAAATTTTAATTTGTTAAACTCTTCTTTTAAAAATGATTTCAAATCTTATATTACGAAAGAGAATATAATTAATCAATTTCAAAAGCATAACAGCATCTTGCCTTTCGTCTATAACGACAGAGTAAAAGAGTTGATTGAATTTTATCTGATTGAACAAACTGATTTCACTTATTCTGTTTTTAAGAATTCATCCTCAGAATTAAAAGAATACGGCAAAATATTTAAAAAATATCATATGCCGCAGGAGCTTAGATTACTGCCTATCGTAATTTCCGGCAATAATCCTTTTTTCCGGGATGAAAAAAATGGAAAAGGAATCTGGCAGTTAAATTATTTCACGGCAAAACTTAACGGCTTAAGAATAGATTCTCTTACTGATGAAAGGCTCGACCCTGCTACTTCTGCTTATGCAGCAGCAAAATATGTATTTACACTTTATAATGAATTTAGAGATATGCGGGCAGCGGTGTATGCTTTTTCTTCAGGTGCAGGCTGTGTAAAAACTGCTCTGAAAGAGTCTGACGGCAGTTCGCTTGACCTGTTTAATTATTTACCTGAGCCTGAGAATGATTTTTTCAATGCTTTAAGTGCATTATATTTCATTGAAATTAATTTTGATAATTTTTTCAGTGATTATGATGAGTTTGTTGATTTTCCAAATGATACTCTTGAAATAGATTATAACTTAAAATTTGAAAGCGTTTCTGAATTTACAGATTTGGATACTGCTGATATAAGAGCGTTAAATCCGAAATATTACAATCGAATTATCCCCGGGAAAAGTGGAGTGGCAGGAATTATAATACCTTCAAGAACAAAGGATGATTTTCTCCAAATGAAAGACAGTATCTATGCATATAATGATTCTTTTGTAAAAAATGAAATCCCCGATAAGAAAAATACTACATCATCAAGAGAGCCGAATATAAATCTCACGGAAGTTTATTACAAAGTAAAGCCCGGAGATACTCCCGGATTTATTTCTGAATGGTTCGACGTAGGATTGAGCCAACTCATAAGATGGAATAATATCAGAAATAATATAATTCGCGCCGGTGAAACTCTCGTAGTTTATGTTCCTGCACATAAAGCCGACTATTACAGACAATACAATCAACTGTCATATTCAGAAAAGCAAAGACGAGAAGGCTATGCAGTGAATACTTCTGCTCAAAGCAGCGAATACACAAAATTAAAAGAGGGAGAATACATAATTTATACAGTTCGCAAAGGTGACAATCCCTGGCTCATAGCCAAGCAATTCCCCGGTGTTTCGGATAAGGATATTTTGAGATGGAATAATATTAATCCCAGAGATATAAGACCGGGACAGAAATTGAAAATTAAAAAGCAATAAAAATATGAAAGAGATTAATCCGAAAAATATTTTGTTCTTTTTACTAACGGTTCTTTTGGGAATTGTATTAATTTCTGTTATTATACCTGAAAATGGAATTAAAATAAGTGATAATCTTGCTGTCAATGCTCCCGACCCGTTTAGTTTATTTGAAGAAAAAAAAGTAGAATATGCTGATATTTCGGATATTATAGAAACTCAGAAAGAAATCGAAAAATCAATAGAAAAAGAACCGAAAAAAGATGAACCGAAAAAAATTGATACTATCAAGGCTGATACTGATAAATTAAAAGCTAAAATTCAGAATATTGATTTTTCAAAATCCGGAAAAAATAAATTATATAACTTCTTCAAAAAAATCAGCAAGGTAGATTCTACCGGTGAATTAATACGAATATGGCACTTTGGAGATTCTCAGATAGAAGGTGCAAGAATTACGGGGAGAATAAGAGAAAAACTTCAACAGGAATTTGGCGGCTACGGACCCGGTTTTATTGAAATAGTTCCCGTAGTGGATAAACCTTCCTGGGAAATAAAAGCCTCTGACAACTGGAAAACATATAATATCTTCGGTTTAATTGACTCCAACGTAACGCACAGGAATTACGGACCATTGATGAAATTCTTTACATTTACAAAATATGACTCTTTGGAAACTGACAGCAATCAAATCCAAAAAGCAACTGTTGAATTTAATAAAACATATTATGCTCAGGACTTAAGTGAGAAATTTGATTTATTTAAAATTTATTACGGAAATGCCGGATACACTTCCGACATAGCAATAATTAATAAATCAGGCGATACTCTGGCAAAAAGCTCTCTGCCCAAAGCAGATACCATATCAGAAATATCATTCGGTAATATCAGTGATGAAGAGTTTTTTACCATACATATTTCATCAAGGAAAAGCCCTGATTTTTACTGTGCCTCATTTGAATCCGAAAGCGGAATAATTATGGATAACATTGCTTTAAGGGGAAGTCCGGGATTATTTTTCACAAAAACTAATGAATCGCATTTAAAGAAAATGTTCAGATTATTTGATGTTGATTTAATTCTCTGGGAATTTGGGGTTAATATGGTTTCAGATGAAACTGAAAATTTCGGATTTTACAAAACAAGAATAAAACGCCAGATGAAGAGAATAAAAGAAATTGCTCCGAATTTACCTGTAATAATTATCGGCGTATCCGACAAATCAAAAAAAGAAGGGATATATTATAAATCCTTGGAAAGCGTAGAAAAAGTAAGAAATATACAGCGAGAGGCAGCTATCGAATCCGGCTTTGCTTTCTGGGATATGTACGAAGCAATGGGCGGCAGAAATTCTATGCCGAGCTGGGTATTTGCCGAGCCGCCGCTTGCACAGGAAGATTTCACTCATTTCAATCATAAAGGAGCAGAAATTATCAGCAATATGTTTTATAATGCTCTTATTTATGAATACAAAAAATTCAGGGAGGAACAGAATTGAAATTTTATTCTTTAAAAATATATTTATTATTTTTGTCATCGGTTACGCTTTTTGCCAATCCTTTCAGCATTGATTATTATAATTTCGTAAATTATAATGAAAATCATATTCAGTCTTTCGAAGATGAAAAATTGAATGCTTATTTTGAAAAACTGGATAATTTAATTCTTAAAGGAAAAGGAAAAATCAACATTGTTCATATTGGTGATTCTCATATTCAGGGAGGAGATTATACATCTCAAATCCGAAAAAGATTGCAAAACTTTACTGAAGGGATGAATGGCGGAAGAGGGTTTCTGTTCCCCTACCGATTGGCAAAAACAAATAATCCGAGAAGTTTTTCAGTCCGGTATTCCGGTGCATGGACGGGATGCAGAAATACTGAAAGGAAAAAGAACTGTCTGCTGGGATTTGCCGGAATTTCTGCTACTACATACAGCAGTGCGGCATCAATTACAATAAATCTGAACAATTCTGAATACGATATTCATAAATTCAATAAAATCAGAGTTTTTCACAATACAAACACATCTTACCTGATATATCTGCAGGATTCCGAATTAAATAAAAATGCCAAAATAAACAGATACAAACATTATACTGAAATAATTACAAATGAAGACCTGACTGAAGTAACAATTCAACTGAAAAAGTCAGATGTGGGAATAGATAATAAATTCGTAATGTATGGAATTTCTTTAGATAATGATGAACCCGGAATAGTATATCATACTGCCGGCGTAAACGGAGCAGAAGTATCATCATATCTCCGCTGCGAATTGTTTTCAGAGCATCTGCAGGAACTTAAGCCCGACCTTACAATAATATCTCTCGGAACAAATGATGCTTATATGAGTAAATTTGACAATATTCAGTTCAAAATGAGATACGATACTTTAATCACTATGATTAATGAGGCAGCGCCCAATACAGCGATTATCCTTGCCACTCCCGGAGATAATTACAGAAGAAGAAGATATGTAAACAGGAACAATCAGGTTGCGGCTGATGTAATGTATGAAATTGCAAAAGAGAAGAATCTCTCAGTATGGGATTTTTATAAAGTAATGGGCGGTTTCAGAAGCGTTTCCTCTTGGTACAGGTCAGGGCTTATTGCAAGGGATTATCTTCATTTCGGCAAAAGAGGCTATCAATTCCAAGGAGATTTGCTTTTTAATGCCATAATGAAAACTTATGATAATTATATCAGCGAAAAATACTATAAAATCAACGGAAAAATAAAAAGATACTGATGAGCATAATATCCGACATATTTACTTATAATGAAACTGCCCCGATGCTTTTTACAGGAGCAGGTTTCTGGATATTTTTTGCTGTTTTGCTTCTCGGATATTCAATAATTTATAAAAAAAATACAGTAAGAAACGGATATTTATTCTTATTAAGTCTCTTTTTCTATTACAAATCAGGCGGATATTTTTTCTCTTTGCTGATTTTTTCTACAATTACAGATTACTATCTCGGCAGAATGATTTACAAATCTGAATATAAGTGGGAAAAGAAATTTTTTGTAACAGCAAGTGTATTTATCAATCTCGGATTGCTTGCATATTTTAAATATACATATTTTTTTACCGATTTAATTAATCAAATATTCAATACAGATTTTGAAGTTATTAATTTCCTTGCAGTTTGGACTAACGGGATTACCGGCAGCAGTTTTGATATTTCCACTATAATTCTTCCTGTGGGTATTTCTTTTTATACGTTTCGGACCATAAGCTATACCGTGGACGTTTACAGAGGAAAAGTAAAACCCGTTAATAATATAATTGATTTTGGATTTTATGTTTCTTTTTTCCCTCAGCTTGTAGCCGGACCTATCGTAAGAGCTGCAGAATTTGTGCCTCAACTTTACAAAAAATACAGCGTAACAAGAAAAGAATTTGGTATAGCCGTATTTTTGATATTAAACGGTTTGATAAAAAAAATGCTGATTTCGGATTATATTTCGATTAACTTTGTGGATAGAGTATTCGGAAATCCTGAAGCATACACGGGCTTTGAAAATATGATGGCTGTATTCGGTTATTCATTACAGATTTACTGCGACTTCTCAGGATATACTGATATAGCAATAGGCGTAGCTCTGCTTCTTGGATTCAGGTTGCCACTTAATTTTAACTCTCCTTATAAAGCAATTAACATAACTGATTTCTGGAGAAGATGGCACATTTCGCTTTCTTCATGGCTCAAGGATTATCTTTATATTACTCTCGGTGGAAACAGAAAAGGCAAGATAAGAACTTATATTAATCTTGCCGTTACGATGCTTCTTGGCGGTCTCTGGCACGGTGCTGCAATGAGATTTATAATTTGGGGCGGACTTCACGGAGTCGCACTTGCCATCCATAAAATCTGGATGGAATTAAGAGGTGCAGACAAAAAGCAAATGAAAGCGAAAAATCCTTTTATACATTTTGCTACGGTTCTTTTTACGTTTTTGTTTGTCTCGTTTACTTGGATATTTTTCAGAGCTGAAAATATGGATACAGCATTTTTTATGATTGAAAAAATCTTCACTTCATTTGAATTTGCTTTAGTGCCTGAAGTTCTTTCTTCATATTCGATAATATTTCTTATTATGCTGTTCGGATTTGTAGTTCACTGGCTACCGGTAAAAATTAAAGAAATTTACAAAAATCTCTTCATAGAATCACCAATCTGGCTAAAAGCAATTATTGCCATAATCGTATTTTTTATCATTTACCAGGCAAAATCCTCAGCTATTCAGCCGTTTATCTATTTTCAGTTTTGACGTTTTTATATACTCAGCAAGTTGTCGCAAATTTCCAATTACAGGTCACTACAAACTAATAATTTTGCATTGTAGTTTTTTGTACAATTATAAAAAAGGTATGAGCAATGTCAAAATTAGTTTCATGGGTAGAAATCCCAACTGAAGACTTCGCAAGAGCGGTTTCATTTTACAAATCTGTTTTGGATACTGATTTGGAAGTGCTTGATTTCGGAAAGGAAAAAATGGCGTGTTTTCCGAATGGTGAAGGAGCTGTTACTTATGCACAGGATTTCAAACCTGGAAAAAACGGTCTATTAGTCAGCTTTAACGCAGGAGATGACATAGACGGTACAATTGAAAGAATTAAAGAAAACGGCGGTTCAATCGTTATACCAAAGACGAAAATTGAAGCCGAAAACAAAGGATATTTTGCTGTATTTATTGATTGTGAAGGCAATAAAGCAGGGCTTTACGGCAATTTATAGTTTGAATTACAGTGCTATGGGGCTTGCAAAAGCCTCATAGCCATTAAATAACTTTGTATTAAAATTTGTAGAAATAATGCAAAAAATTAGTATTATTATTTGAACTAATATGAAATATTATTTATCAAAGCCGGCATTTCACTTATCTCCGTATGTTAAGCATTTCTGGGCAATGGATAATTGTTTGCCAGAGGGCAAAGAGCATATACAGAGAATCATCCCAAATGGATTGCCTGAAATCATTTTTTATTTTGATAAAAGTCCTGTTACTTTTGATGCAGATTATTCAATGAATGAAAATACTTTAATCACAGGACAGCTCAATAATTACTACGATTTGAAAATATCCGGCAAAATTTCATTGTTCTCAATATTATTTCATCCCATCGGATTACACACATTTTTAGATATTCCTGTTAATGAAATTTTCAATCAAAAAGTACCTCTAAAATTTTTTCTGAAAAATGAAGTTGATGAGCTGGAAAATAAACTATATGAGTCCGGTTCATTTCAGGAAAGAATAAAGCTCACCGAAGAATTTCTAACTAAACTCTTACGTAAAAGAGAAATATCTTCTAATTTTGAGAGAATAAACAGCAGCATAAAACTCAT
This sequence comes from uncultured Hyphomicrobiales bacterium, assembly GCA_964542835.1. Lineage (GTDB taxonomy): Bacteria > Bacteroidota > Ignavibacteria > Kapaibacteriales > UBA2268 > CAZIXJ01. The sequence goes on along the minus strand of CAZIXJ010000037.1, from coordinate 5,890 downwards.
AAACAGAAGTAATGGTTTTGCAGATATAGATTTATTGGCTTCAGAAGCCTGCTTTAGCAGACGGCAGTATGAAAGAGTCTTTTCACAGACAGTAGGTATTTCACCAAAGCAATTTCTAAAAACAGTCAGATTGCAAAATGCTATACACAAAAAATCAACAGGAAAAGATTTGAACATTGCTGATATTACATATAGCTGCGGATATTACGACCAGGCTCATATGATTAATGATTTTAAAAAATTAACAGGTATGACACCGAAGAAATTTTTTGAAGATTCTGTACCGTATTCTGATTATTTCGATTAAAAATTATCTTAATCTGAATTTGTTTAAATAGCAAAATAATATCATACGATTCTATTATTAATATTTCATTTTTTAAGAATTTATTAGTGAATATTTTATTATATTGTATGATATGAACATCAAAAATATTAAAAAATTAATATAAATTATTCGGTTTTTATATCATTGAGGTGTTTTATGAAAAAAATATTACTGATTTTTATCCTTTTTTTTAGTATTAAGTTGAGTGCCGCTACAATTTTTGTAGATGATGATGCTTCCGGCGCTGACGACGGCACAAGCTGGACTGATGCCTATAATTCTCTTCAGGACGCTCTTGATGCTTCTTCTTCCGGCGATGAAATCTGGGTAGCTGCAGGTACTTATAATCCTGAAACAGAAGTTGGAGGCTCAGGTGACAGATACAAGACTTTCCAGATGGTGGAAGAAGTGGAAATATACGGAGGTTTCCAAGGTGATGAAGATTATACAACTTTTGATTTGGCAGACAGAGATTTTATAAATAATGAGACTGTTTTATCGGGAGATTTGAATGATGATGATATTATTAATTATGCCGATAATCATCTCGTTGGTTCAATTCAGAATATGACAGATAACTGTTACCATATTATTTTCAATACTGCCGGTTTGAATCTTGATAACTCAGCAGTACTTGACGGATTTACAATAAAAAACGGCAATTCATCAGGTGCAGATGATATAGCAGGAAGTGCCATTTATAATTCATCTGCATCTCCTGCCATCAGGAATATTATTCTAAAACATAATTACACACCTGCAAACGGTTTATCAGAACCACACCGTGGAATTATTTATAATTATAATTCTTCTCCTGAAATATCTGATTTATTGATTATAGAGAATATCGGAACATGTATTTATAATTATAATTCTTCTCCTGATATTACAAATGTAGAAATTTTAAATAATAATGGCGGTGAGAAAGGTGGGGCGATATTTAATGATAATTCACAAGCTTCATTTACTGATATTTATATTTATAATTGCGTAGCACAGCATGGCGGTGGAATATATGAAGAGGATTCAGGTTCTGATTTTGAAAATATTACCGTTTCAAAATGCAGAGCTGAAATGTCAGTCGGTGGTATCAGAGTACATAATTCTACTTCATCTTTTAATAACCTTACGGTTACTGATTGCAGAGCATGGGAAATAGGTGGTATTTATATTTCTGAAGGTTCGGATGTACAAATTACGAATTCTGTAATAAGTAAAAATTATTCTTCTGGTCTCGGAGGAGTTTTTATTAGTGAATCATCAGCTCAATTTGTGAATACACTGATAATTCAAAACGGTTCAGACGGAGCAGATGGAGTTGGTGGAATATTATTAGAGAAAAGTACAACCGACGCTGAATTCATAAATTGTACAATCGCTGATAATTTTTCACAGGAAAGTGGTGCAGGAATTTTGGTCAGTGATAAAGCAAAGATTTCTTTAATAAACAGTATTGTCTGGGGAAATTATTTATTAGACCCGTTTGGTTTTGCAAATGGTTGGATACAATTATACTGGTCTTCGATGGGTAGCACATTTACCACTAATATCTTGGATAATATTTATAATACCTGTATAGATAAAAATAATAATAGCCATAATTCCGGTAATAACATAGACAGCCTTATATTTACATATATCAAAAATAATGACACGGACAACATATTTTACCCTCCTCAGTTTGCAGGCAAAAAGAATAACCCTGATTATCCTTACAGCCTAAGTGCAAATTCACCGTGCATTGACGCAGGAGACAATTCTTATAATGCTGAGTTGTATGACATAAGGGGTAATGCCTTCCCGAGGAAACTCGATAAAAATTCCGGTAATACAGGCACAATTGATATTGGAGCTTATGAATACAAAGCAGGAACAGATTCTGATTATCCTTTTGTTGGTAGTGGTACTACAACCGACCCTTTTCTAATTGAAAATCTAAATCATTTGCATATTCTTGCTGTTGATGATAATTATAGGGACAAGCATTTTGCTCAGACAAAGAATATCAATGCTGATATTACTTCATACTGGAATTATGAACACGGATTTATTCCAATCGGAAATGACACTAAACCATTTACAGGTTCATACGATGCTCAGGATTTCAATATTATGGATTTGAATTTGTATCGTCCCCATGAGGAATATATAGGTTTATTCGGAAAAATTGAAAATGCCGATATATCCAATCTTGGATTAATTGGTGGTAGTATTACAGGAGCTTATTATTCAGGAAGTCTAATCGGATACAATGATAACGGAACTATAACTAACTGCCACAGCTCTGCAGATGTAACAGGGCTGAAGACCGGCAGCGAAACCGGTTATATTGGCGGACTTATAGGGTATAATTCAGGAGATATTACATTATCTTATTCATCAGGTGATGTATCGGGAGCTTCCGCTTATACAGGAGGTTTAGCCGGTTATCATTTTGATGATTATACAATTTCAAATAGTTTTTCTGCTTCTGATGTAACCGGTGAAGATTATACCGGTGGCTTTGCAGGAAAAAATGATTATGGTGCTATTGAAAACTGTTATTCTTTTGGTAATGTAACCGGTGAAGATTATACCGGTGGCTTTGCAGGTGAGAATTACGGAGAGAACGAAAATGGCACTATTTCTAAATGCTATTCATCAGGGAATGTATCTTCTACTTCATTAATAAAAGGTGGTTTGACGGGAAACAACTGGCATGATGATGCTATTTCGAATAGTTTTTACAATAAAACTATTGCCGCAGGTATGCCGGATGAAACTGAATACGGAATTACAACAACACAAATGCAGGATGTAAATATCTTTACAGACACAGATGATTCTGATGTAGGGCTTACAGAAGCATGGGATTTTATCAGCAATCCAAATAACGACATTGCTAATAATGATTACTGGAAAATGGATAATAGTAGTATAAACAATGGCTTTCCGGTATTCATTTGGCAGGATGGCACATATGCAATTACAGAAATGCTGTTTTCAGGTGGTAGCGGTACACTGTCAGACCCTTGGATAATTGCCTGTTTTGATGACTTGTTGTATCTTTCAAGAAACAGTGATTACTGGGATGATTACATTCTGCAGATTTCTGATATTGATGCTTCGGAATCAGAGGATTTGAATTATTATGAATCATTCCAATCTGTTGGTGATGCTGACAAAAGCTTTACAGGTAATTACAATGGTAATGGGCATATAATAAAAAATTTGAATATTTTCAGTTTTAATATGGGAACCGGATTATTTGGTTTTTCAGATGGAGCGGATATTTCAAGTCTCGGACTGGTAAATATTAACTACAATACAAATAGCTTTGTAATTGGAGGATTAATTGGAACTAATGAAGGTGATAACGAAACCTATGTTAAGAATTGCTTTGTTACAGGTTCAATAACCGGAAACAAAGAACATTCGGTTATTGGTGGATTGGTTGGAAAAAACGAAGACAATCATGTTGGTTCTGATGCAAAAATAAAAATTGAAAATTGTTACAGCATTGTAGATATTATTAATAACGGAGGTTCGGATAATCAGAAGATAGCTTTATTTCTTGGTAATAATAGCACAGGCAGTGATTTAACTATTGAAAATTGCTATGCATCAGGTAATATCTACTATAAATATTCAGAGGTTCCGACAAACAAGGGATTTGTTGCCAAAGATGATGGAAATTCAACTTACAGCAATAATTTCTTCGATAGTGAAGCATCTAGTCAAACTTCAGGTACAGGAGCTACTGCAAAAATATCATCTCAAATGAAAACTCAATCAACCTTTTCAAGTTGGGACTTCGATGCAGGAACAGGTGATTGGAATATCCAAAGCGGGAGCTATATCTCCTATCCATATTTGCAGGTGTTTACCTATGATACTCCCGGAGCCACTCCCGAAGTAAATCCTATACCCGGGCTGGAAGTTGTTCCTCCTATTTTCGTAAAGCACGATGCTTCCGGCGCTGACGACGGCACAAGCTGGACTGATGCCTATAATTCTCTTCAGGACGCTCTTGATGCTTCTTCTTCCGGCGATGAAATATGGGTAGCAGCAGGTACCTATTACCCTGAAACAGAAGTCGGTGGTTCAGGTGAAAGATACAAGACTTTCCAAATGATAGAAGGAGTAGAAATATACGGAGGTTTTGCCGGCGATGAAGATTATACAACATTCGATTTGGCAGACAGAGATATTGATGGAAATGAAACTATATTGAGTGGAGATATTGGCACTGCAGGGGATAATGCTGATAACTGTTATCACGTTTTTTATCATCCAAGTGGACTTGGGTTAACATCTGATGCAGTATTAGACGGATTTACTATTACCGGAGGTAATGCTGATGGAGCAGCTACTCCACATGACAGAGGAGGAGGTATGTATAATATTTCTGCAAGCCCGTTGATTAGGAATTGCAAATTTGAACATAATAATACAGTATATGCCGGCGGTGCTGTTAGGATGGAAGAATCGACTTCTTCTTTTATTAACTGCCTTTTTGCAGATAATACTTCATCTGAATTTTCTGCAGGATTGAGTATTAATATTTCTTCTGAACCTGAATTTATTAATTGTACAATAGCCAATAATAGTGCTATTTCAAAAGGTGCAGGTATTTTTGTTTATTATGATTCACATCCTGAATTTAATAACTGTATAATTTGGGAAAATACATCCGAAAGTATTGCAGGAAAACAAATTTGTATAGATGATTATGATGAAGACCCTTCATCAGTTATTTTAAATTATTCTTGCTATGCTGACGGCACTGAAAATATTGATGAGGGTGATGGGACTTTTACTGCTACTAATCATAATACCACAGAAAATCCAAAATTCGTAAACCCACTTACAGACGATTACAGAATAATTGGCATCTCTCCTTGTATAGATGCCGGCAATGATTCATACAATTCTGAAGATACAGATATAAGAGGTGAAGCTCGTATTCAGAATACAATAGATATGGGAGCTTATGAATGGACAAGTGGTACTGATCCTGCATCATATTTAATAATTTTAAATACGGTAAATATTACAGTATTAGGCAATTCAAAAGCACAGTCAGGCGGAATAATTACAGATGATGGCGGTTCTTCAATTACCCAAAAAGGAGTATGCTGGAACACATCAGGCACACCGACAATAGCCGACAATTACACAAATGACGGCAGCGGTGATGCGGATTTCACTTCAATAATGAACGGGCTTACGGTTAATACACAGTATTACGTAAGAGCGTATGCAACAAATGTAAACGGTACAGGCTACGGAGATGAAAAGACATTTATTTACACTGCAATACCGACACTACCTGAATGGGGATTAATCATATTAGGTAGTTTTGTTGCATTCTTTGCAGTGAGGAGAATGCTTGCATAGAGTATAATACATCCATAAAATACATCCACCCGATTGCGAGAAATCGGGTGGATAATTTTATTATATTCTATCATACATATTTCTCAAAGATTTCAAATGAATTTCTTAAGTTTATCGTTTTTAAAAATTAAGAAAATAAAATTGCAGTAATTAATCGGTTGGAAAAATGTCGGAATTTGTAGA